>ONEN01000081.1 GCA_900316815.1 uncultured Eubacteriales bacterium
CTACCTCTCGATTGCCAAACAGCTTCGGGAGCGCGGCATCCCCTATTTTATTGTTCCGCACGGTGCGCTGAAAAAGAGCGCACAGCAAAAAAGCCGTTTAAAAAAACTGGCGGCTAATTTATTGCTGTTCAAACGATTTGTGAACGGCGCCGCAGGCGTTCAGTGCCTGACGGAAAAGGAAAAGGCGGAGAGCGTAATGGGCAAACGGATCTTTGTCGCTCCCAACGGCGTAAATCCACCCGCGCAGACCAAAACCGCCTTTCATACCGACTGCACCCGCTTCGTATATGTCGGCAGGATTCTGCCCTCTATCAAAGGACTTGACCTGATGATCAATGCCTTTGCCAAGGAAAAGGCGCTGATGACCGACAACCGCTGCACGCTTGATATCTACGGTCCGTGTGAGGACCGCGGTGTTTCCTATCTCGATGAGATGAACGGAACCATCCAAAGCGGCGGCGTTGAAGGCATGGTCACGCTGCACCCTGCCGTTTTGGGAGAGGAAAAGGCGCGCGTGCTGTTGGACGCCGACGTCTTTATGCAGACCTCGCGCACCGAGGGTATGCCGCTGGGCGTACTGGAGGCGCTCTCCTACGGCTTGCCCTGCCTGCTCACAGAGGGCACCACTTTTGCGCAGACCGTTGCTTCACGCGGCGCGGGCTGGAACGCGGGCAGCGATGTTGACGCCATTGCCGCCGCGCTCAGACAATCAGTTGCCGACCGCAGCCGTTTTCCGTTGTTTTCGGCAAACGCTGTCGCTGTCAGCCGTGAGCACGACTGGCACACCGCCGCGCAAACGGCCATTGAAAACTACCGGCGCTGTCTTACAGCGCGGTAAACGGAAAGGAGTCATGATTCCTTGACCCTCATGATCAACAAAAACAAGTGGGCAAACAGGCTGTTGGCCATCTTTCTCGCTTTGGTTGTTCTCGCCAAGGTATTGCACATATTGCCTTTTATTTACCTGGGAATTGTCATTGCCGCCGCTGCAATCTGTCTCGGAGATGACAATTTCCGCGTGGGAACATGTTTGCTGCTGGTACCGAACATCCGCATGTTTGACGGTACCACGGTAAGCTTTTTTGTCAATCTGCTCATCACGATGCCTGTTTTTCTCCATGTGCTGGAAACGCGACGGATCAACTTTATGGCGCTCTGTCACGTCGTTATGCTGGCCGTGTGGGAATTAGCGCATGTGTTTTACCTTAATAACTTTGATAATATTGCGCCGAATCTTGGCGCCGTCCTTGTTCTCTACTACATTGAATGCGTATTGACAGACAGAAACGTCAAAGTTTATTTTCCCGATATTGTCAGAAAGTTCTCCTTCGGCTGTCTTTACTCCGCTGTCGTTCATTATATAGCGCTTGCCGTAAAGTCTTCCCCGAAGGAAGCGTGGGATTATGTGATGGCGTGGCGCCTGCAGGGATTCGCCGGCGACCCCAATTATTTTGCCCTCTACCTCTGCATTGCTGCCTCCATGATGCTGATCATCGGCGACCTGCATAAAAAGCGCGACTATGTCTATATTCTGCTCCTGATGCTGGCCATTCTGCTCACCTTCTCGAAAATGTCGCTGGTGATCCTGTTGCTGAATGTGCTCTATTTCTCGGGAAAAACACTATACAATCTCTTTTCCCGAAGAAACCGCTTTGTTCGCCGCATAACGATCATCTGTATCGCCGCAGGCGCGGTGTTCAGCAGTCAGATCGTCGATATGATCAATGTCACGCTGGTGCGCCTGCAGGAGCATAACGGAACGGCCGTCACCATGGACACCATTACCTCCAACCGCGCGAGGATCCTTCAATTCTATTCCAACGAGCTGATCAACCACCCCGCTCTGCTGTTCTTCGGCTACGGCCTTCAATACAACAAAACCCCCGCTTATACCGAATTCTTTTACGTCGCGCACAATACGTTTTTGGATTTGATGCTGTCGTGGGGTGCGGTTGGCGTCGCTATGTTTATCTTTATCTTCTATCATATTTTCAGCGGCATTAAAAGAAGCCGTACGCACCGGTTCCGTTTCGACGAGTTTTTACCGCTGATTATCACCTGTACATCATTTTTGGCGCTGAGCTGCCTGTCCGCTTCGATGTTCTGGTGGATCATCTGCGCGGCGCTGCTGCCGCTGAAAGGAATGCAACCAAATGAATCTGCCGCTTATTTCGGTAATCGTGCCGGTTTACAACACGGAAAAATACGTCTGCGAGTGCGTAGAGTCGCTAATTAAGCAAACCTACCCCCATACGGAAATTATCCTGGTTGACGACGGCTCCACAGACGGCTGCCCCGCCATCTGCGACTGCTTTGCGGCGGAATACGACAAGGTGAGAGTGATCCACCGGGAAAACGGCGGTCTTTCCCGGGCACGCAACACGGGGCTGGACGCGGCAAAGGGCAGTTTGATTTCCTTTGTCGACAGCGACGACTCCGTTCATCCGGAAATGCTGAGCAGACTGTACGCGCTGATGGTCAAAACAGGCGCTTCCGTATCGGGCTCGGGACTTGACCCCGCGCGTTACGGACCGAGAGTGGACGGCGTACTGGACAGCACCACAGCCATTCGGTATATGCTGACAGATAACGTTAACTTTGTTAGTGCCGCGTGGGGCTGCATTATCAAAGCAGAGCTGTTTGATAATGTTCGGTTCCCCGAGGGACTGATTTTTGAAGATCTCGCCACATGGCCTTTGCTGTACGACAAGGCGGGCGTGATCGTTCACACGGGCGATGTCCTCTACAACTATCGCACTGACAACACCGACAGTCTTACGCGTTCCGTTTTTAATGAAAAGCGCATGGACTACTTTGTCGTTGCCGATAAAGTCGACGCATTTCTGGCTGAAAAGTATCCTTCGCTGCTGCGTCTCTCCAAAAGCCGCCGCACAAGCTATGCTGTCAGCTTCTACAAGCAGCTCACAGAATCGAAGAAGAAAATGGAACCGGTTCGCAAAGAGCTGATCCGCTGCACACGCAAAGGACTTTTCCCGTTTTTGTTCGGAAACGCCAAGCTGAAGGTGAAGGCATACGGCATTGTGATAGCTGTTTGCCCGCCGATTGCCTCTGTTATGTTCCGCTCAAAACCGCAGCACAACGCTTAATTCCGCACAATATCAATCCACTGCACATAGCAGACGGATTTCGCAAAGAAGGAAACCGTATGATTTCTAAGCTGAAAAATAAATATTTTTCCATGCCGGTTCAGGTTAGAGCTTCGCTGTGGTATCTCGTTTCCAATTTTATGCAGAAGGCAATCGCAGTTATCTCAACACCGATATTTACGCGACTGCTCACCACGGAACAATACGGCGAATACAATATCTACACCTCATGGATGGGAATTCTTACCGTCATTATCACGCTCAACCTCAGCTTAGGCGTATTTTTGCAGGGGATGGTCAAATTTGAAAAGGACGCGAAGGTCTATGCTTCCTCTCTGCAGGGTCTGAGCCTTGTGCTGTGCAGCGGATGGACGATTATTTATTTTCTGTTCCACGACTTTTTTAACCATCTGTTCGGACTCACAACCATACAGATGACCTGTATGCTGCTGACAATATGGACAACGACTGTGTTCGCGTTCTGGTCGGGAGAACAGCGCGTCAACAACAAGTACCGCCTTCTGGTAGGGCTCACCATCCTGGTGCTGATCGCACAGCCCACCATCGGCGTAGTGCTGGTTATCTTCTCGGAAGCTGCCTACAAGGCTACGGCGCGTGTTCTGGGCGTAGTGATCGTCAATCTGGCCGCCTACACCTGGTGCTTCTTCGTACAGATGAAGCGCGGCAAAACCTTTTACTCCAAAAAATATTGGCTTTACGCGTTAAAATTCAACCTGCCCCTGGTTCCGCATTACCTGTCGCAGACCATGCTGTACAGCTGCGACCGCATTATGATCGGCTACTACATCAGCGATGACGCAGCCGGCATCTACAGCCTCACCTACTCGGTGGCAAACATTATGACCATGTTCAACATCGCGCTGTCGCAGGCGCTCGGTCCGTGGATCTACCGGAAAATCAAGGAAAGGCGCGCGCAGGATATTGCAAGCGTCATCTACTCTGCCATGCTGGTGGTCGCCGCCGCCAATCTGGTGCTGATCATGCTGGCGCCCGAGGCGATAGCGGTGTTCGCGCCGCCTCAGTACAGCGACGCCAAGTGGGCGATACCGCCGATTGCACTGAGCGTATTTTTCATCTTTCTTTATGACAATTTTGCCGCCTTCCAGTTTTACTTTGAAAAATCCTGGTTTGTCATGGCGGCAAGTGTATCGGGCGCGGTGATCAATATTATTCTTAACTATCTGTTCATCTGCCCCGACATGCTCAATCTGGGCTACATATCAGCCGGCTACACCACGCTGATTTGTTACATTCTCTATGCGCTCGGGCATTACATCTGTATGCGGTGGGTATGCCGCAAGCATCTGGACGGCGTGCGGGTGTATGACCCGAAGATACTGCTGGGCTTGTCCGTCTTTTTAATTGTGTCGGGACTGCTGATGACCTTCACCTATGAGCTTCCCGTTCTGCGCTACAGCCTCGTCGGTATCGTTTTGCTGCTGCTGATTATCTTCCATAAGAAGGTGATCGCTTTCGTCAGGAAATTGATGGACATGCGCAAATCCAACCGCGAAGCAGGCAACTCAAAGCTGTAAACCTCTCCCCGCCTTTCGGCGGGGTGTTTTTTATCAAAAAAACAGGCGCCGACGGATTATTCAAAAACCGTCGGCGCTTCTGCATATATAAAGACTATTATTCTTTTGAACCGCGCAGCTCATTTGCTTTTTCGCAAAGCAAATCCGCTATTTCCAATATCTCATCGGAAAGCTCCAGCTTCTCCTTCCACTTTGCTTCCATCGCCTCGTAACCGATCCACGCACCGAGGATATTGCCCGCAATCGCGCCTGTTGAGTCGCTGTCTCCCTTATGGTTGACCGAAACGATCAGCGCCTGCGAAAAATCATCCGGATATTTCAGGCAGCTGTAGAGCGCAATGGCAAGCGCCTCCTCTCCTACCCAGCCTTCGCCGAGCTGATGAATGTTCACCAAATCTCTCTCGTTATTATCGGAAAGCGCTATCGCTTCGTTAATAATACCCGTTAAGGCGTCAATGTGTTCGTCGTCGGCAAAAATCCGAGCCGTCGTATCACGCGCCTGCTCCACAATATCGCGCAGCGAAGCGGACGGATCGCCGAACAGAATGCGGTAGATAATCTCCGCCAGCACAGCGCCGGGCAGATAACCGAGCGAATGGCTGTGTGTGATGGCAGCGCACTCAGCGCCCTCTATGGCGACCTTCTCCGCGCTGTCGTAAAACGGCAGCATACCCACGGGCGCAACGCGCATAACGCCGCCGCAGCCCTTGCTGTTGTTGACCTTGTCCGCAATAAAGCTATTGACCGCTGCATTACCGATTCGCTGTCTGCGGCGCTTCTCCAAAGCGGACAGACAGGTAAGTCCGGGCGCCCGTCTTGCATAGAGAGCGGGCAGCTTCATCAAAGGGGCAGAAACCACGCCGTCGGTATCATCGGGACGGCTGAAATCATATTTCGCTGCCGCCTCTTTATAACGCAGCTCCTGCGTCAGCAGCCAGTCCTGATAGGTCAGATTGGCATAGCAACGAGGCGCCGCTGCAATACCCCTGTTCAGCTGACGGTCTGCCTTGATCAGCATGGCGTAAGCAGTAAACAGCGTCATCTGTGTATCGTCGGAAATCACCGCCAAGCCGGTGAGCGGACTCGGTTCATACGCCTGAATGCCGCCCTCGTATTCCCTGAAAATCGCTCTTTCTCCCATAAATTCAACGGTGTATCCCAGCGCGTCTCCCGCTGCGCCGCCGATCAATGAACCTCTTATTCTATCCTGCAGTGTCATTCCTGCACACTCCTTTCCTCTGTATCCGTTATCGTTTCATCCGTATACATATTCAAAAAATACGCCGCCGAATCCTTCCGGTGTATCTTGATAATAACCTGTCATACAAAGGGTTATTCGTCCCTTGAAATGAAATGCCGAAAGGCAGTATCTTTTTCAAAGTCAACCGTCCTGAAGAAGTCGGGATAGAGGGTGACGTCCTCGCTGTTATCCAAGTCGATCCACTCCAGGTATTCACCCCCGGGACCGTCGTCCGTCAGGCTTCCGTCAGCCAGCCGCAAAAGCTGTTCGTTGGGCTTAACGGTGAAGAAACAGGAAATCTCATGGAACGGCACCCCGTCATCATCGGTGAAAAAATTCTCGTGCAAACAGGCAAAGCGGTCAACCTCGCAGTCTATGCCTGTCTCCTCCTTCAACTCGCGCTTCACCGCTTCGGTCAGGCTTTCGCCGAACTTCACCCTGCCGCCCACGGAATAGTAAAACCGCCGTTTCTCATTCGGATTGTGCGCCATCAGTATTTTTCTGCCGTTGGTGATGATGACGCCCACGCGGTAATTAAACTTGCCCTGCGGGGTCGGAAAGGTACAATCCTCTTGTCCTCACTCCTCACTTTATATATGACCTATTGTACCATCTTTATCCGTCCCCTGTCAAGCAACCGCCGGATGTGCCGCCTACCCTGTCATTTACTCCAACCACCATCTTACTGCGTTTCGCTCTCCAGCACCAGGCTGCCCTTTTCTTTGCCGTTGACGGCATATTGAAGCAAAACGGATTTACTGATGGCGGCAAAGTAGTCCGTTTCCATGTACGCATCGTCATACAACTCTTCAATCTTTTCCAGCGTTTCCCGCAGCTGCAGCAGCAGAGCGAATTCATGCTTGCAGGGATAGGAGCAGAAGCAGCTGCATGTCAGGTTGCAAACCTCGCCCGAACAGTATTCAAACGTCAGTTCATACGCCGTTCCGCCGAGGACAATCGCCTTGCCGTAGTTGCCGTCCACACTCAGATACGCCACCTTATTGCTGTTGTAATAATCCGCGCCCCTCTCCGCTATCTCCGTGCGAAAGCGGAAACCGCTCAAATCCTCCAGCGAATTGAATTCGTCGTCATAGCCCACCGCGACGTCCTCCTCGCTGTCAGGCGGCAAAAACCAGCCGCGCACCTTTGCGTAGGGAATAACATTCTTGTCAAAGGCAATCAGGTGGGAGCCGCCGAAATAGAGCTTGCCCGACACCTTGGTATCGGCTGTCGCAATCACGCGCTTGTAATCGGACAGCTTGATTCTGAACGAGCGCGCCACCTCGGTAACGATTCCCTGCTTTCCCTCCAGCTTTCCCTCAACAAACACAACGTCGCCCACGCGCAAATCAAAGCTGTCGTTGTAATAAGCCAGGGACCGTCCCTGACCGGGAAAACGCACCTGCACCACCGACGGCACAGGAATCTGCGCCTTGGGTTGTTCCGCCATTATCTCCGTTCTCTGCT
>ONEN01000249.1 GCA_900316815.1 uncultured Eubacteriales bacterium
TATACAACGGCGTGACCTACCGCTATACCTCATTCGCGGAAGCGATCTCCGATGCGCTCAGAAAGTACGTGACCACGCTCACACTGTACAAAATGCCCTCAGGCGAGGATTACGCGACCGTGACAAAGCCTGTAACATTTACATTCTCTGTTGCGGACGGCTGCGAGGACCTTGTCGATCTCGACAAGCTCTATACCGATTGGCTGCTTGAGGACGACGGTAAAGTTAAAGCGTCTTCCGCCGAACAGCTCGCCGAACATAAGATGCGTTTCGCGTTGACAAGCTATGAGATCGGCGACGTGACTCTCGACGGTTATATAAACATCAGTGACGTGACCGCCATACAGCGCCACCTTGCCGAATATGAGCTGCTTTCCGATGAACAGCTCGCATTGGCTGACACGAACGGCGACGGTGTTTTGACTATTGCTGACGCGTCCCATTTGCAGATGTATCTCGCGGAATATGACGTGGTTCTCGGCAAACAGCCTGCATAAATACGCTGTAAAGAAAGTGGCGCGCGCGAACTCTTGGGCGCGTTGCCCGTAAAATCAAGCAAAATCCAAATAAAAAAAGCCGGCGCCGATCGATTTTCGGCGCCGGTTTTTGAACGGTTTACTTTAAGGGTACGCAGTGCTCGTCATTGATTTTTTGAACCTTTTTGACGCGCCTGACATATTTGTCGGCTGTCAGCGGTTCGGTTTTCATAAAGGTCTTCACGATCTCCATCGCTATCATTCCGCCGATGATCTTCGCGCCGAGGCAAAGCACGTTTGAGTCGTTGTGCTGACGCGCCAACTGTGCGCAGAACGGGTCCTGACATACGCATGCATAAATGCCGCTGACCTTGTTGGAGATCATTGCGCTGCCGTAGCCTACGCCGTCAACGAAGATTCCCCTGTCACATTCTCCTTTTGCGACAGCTAAAGCGGCAGGAAGGACAAAATCCGACAAGTCGCAGGATTCTTCGTCATAGGTCCCGAAGTCCACAACAGTATGTCCCTGAGTTTCCAGATAAGCCTTGATCTCGTTTTTCATTGATGTGCCCGCGTGATCGTTTGCCATTGCGATTTTCATTTGAACAGCCCCCTTTTATTATGGTATTATTATTTTACCATATTAAAACGCGAATTACAATAATTATTTGCTGTTTGCCGAGCGAATCTTTTTCATTTTTTCGATTCATAAAAAGCAAAAGCCCGGCAGGCGGTCACGGCAATCCATTGCGTGGACAGGGCTGATACAATTAAACCTTTAAACAGCATACCCGGCGATCACGCCGATGACGGCGGAGAGCAGGATGATGAGGATGGGGTGGAGCTTTTTGAACGCCAGCACGACCGCCGCGGCGAAAATGCCGAGCGACACATAAAGCTGAGCAGTGCCGAAAACCGCAGCGCCCGAGCCCGCCGGAAAGAATACCGCTTGCGAGAGCGAGAGCAGTGCTGCCGCGATCAAGCCGATAACAGCGGGCTTTAAGCCGTTCATCGCTCCGGTGACGAGCTTGTTGTGCTTGAATTTTTGATAGCACCGCGCGACGATCAGTATTATCACGAAGGACGGCAGAACAACGCCGAGCGTCGCGCATATGCCGCCGAAAATGCCGCCTGTCCGCGTGCCGACGAAGGTCGCGATATTTACGCCGAACGGCCCGGGCGTGCTCTCGCTGACGGCGATGAAGTCGATTAGTTCACTTTCCTCCAGCCAGCCGTGCGCGGTCACCTCGTCGCGGATCATCGGCAGCATCGCGTAGCCGCCGCCGAACGTAAACAGCCCGACTTTCAGAAACGAGAGGAACAAGTCAAGGTAAATCATCGCCTGTCCCTCCTGCCGATTATCAGCGCCTGCACTATCCCTGCCGCCGCGCAGAACAGTATCACAAAGACGACGTTGACGGGTAAAAACGCCGCCGCGGCGAACGCGCCGAGCATTATCAGGTAAGCAAAAATCCCTTTCGGGCTTTGCCTGTACATCGACCACAGCGCCTTGACGATCAGCGCCAGAACGCCCGCTCGTATTCCGTTGAAGGCGTACCTGATCCAAAGTACGTCCTGAAAAGCCGCAAGCACAAAGGAGATCGCGGTGATGATCGCGAATGACGGCAGCACCACTCCTACGGTCGCCGCCAGCGCGCCCGAA
>ONEN01000009.1 GCA_900316815.1 uncultured Eubacteriales bacterium
CTTTCTCTTTTTCTCTTTTTTATCCTTTTTGGCGGGACCCTTGTCGGCTTTTTTGCCGTCGGGCGTCTTGCCGCCGAATATATTATTGAAAAACGCGGGGAAAGCGGGCGCGCCGTGCGAGAAGTCGTCGTCGTCACTGCCGCCACTCTCCTGCGCGAACTGATCCATCTGCTCGGCGAGGTTATCCGCGCCCAGCGACTCCATCAGCTGCGACAGGTCTCCGCCCTGCATGAGGTTGTTCATCTGGTCCTGCACGGTTTCGAGATCCTCATCGGAAATGCCCATCTTGCTGATGAGATCCTCAACCGGCTTTATGCCAAGCTCTTTGGCGCAGCTGAGGCAATAGCCCACCGTGGGCGCGTCCTTGGAGCTGTTGTTGGTTACAAAGACTACAGCGGGTCTTTTTCCGCATCTGGTGCAAAGCATAACATTCTCCTTTACATCTTCATTTTCTACAGTATAAAACTTTCCTCGCTATAAAGCAAGACTATTCACACAATCTTCACGCTTTTTCAGCCTTCTTCGCCTGATTCATGCGAAAAAACACCACCGAATACTGAACCAGCGCGATAATCATAACGACGGCGGTGAGGATCAGGCCGAAATACACCAGCGTCATATTCTCCTGCCCCGTTACGATTTTGGTAAGGATGATCAGGCAGATAACAAAGTAAAACACCAGGGTGGCGACTTTGCCGAAGATATTGGCGGGCGGCGGAGCCATTTTGCGCAGCAGCAGGATAAATCCGCCCAGCAGCATCAAAAACTCCTTGAACACCAGCACCATCATGATCGGCAGGATCGCGGGCATGTAGATCACCATGCACACCGCCACCGAGATAAGCGTCACCTTGTCGGCGATGGGGTCAAGAATTTTGCCGAGCGAGGTCACCTGGTTCAGCTTTCTGGCGCACATGCCGTCAAAGCAGTCGGTCAGCCCCGACAGCCCGATCGTCACCCCTGCCATTACAAAATTCTCTTTCAGGAAGAACCAGACGAAGGGCACGATCAGCAGGAATCTGAGATAAGTCAACAGATTCGGAACCGTCACTAAATCGCGCGGCTTAAAGCTCCAGCTATCCATCTTTTCATCACCTGTTTCCATTACAAATTACTAACCACTAATCACGAATAACTAATTGCTGATTTCTATTTAAAAATGACCAGCATATCGAACAAGCCGCCGAACACCGTGCCGTTGTCCGCAACGGCGGGGTTGGTGCAGCTGATCAGAATATAAATCACATTTGCCAGGAAGCACGCCAGCACGGCTCCCTCGAGCGCGCCGATGACGCCGCCGAAAAAGCGGTTGATCGGGCGGATGACGGGCAGCTCAAACACACGGCACGCCGCGCGGATGAGCATTTTGAACACGATCCAAAGCAGGAAGAACAGCACCATGCTGAAAATCACCGACAGCAAAAACACCGCCGCCTCGCCGAGCGGCTGCTCAAGGCTGTGGGCTATCTGCTCGGTGTTCTGTGCGGAGAGCGTCAGCCTGCCCTGCAGCGCCTCGGGGCTCAGACCGAGCAGTCCCGACAGGAACCGCAAAATGCCCCTGATGCCCGCAGGCAGCGCGTCCATACTGGTTTTCGCGGCGTACTCCGCACCGTAGGACGAGATGGTACTCTCAAGACTGCTGATGACCTTTCCCTTCATGAAGGCGTCATACACCGCCTGCGCCAGCACGCCCGACAAAAAGTGCGAGATCACCGACGCGGCGATCATGCCCACAAAGTTGAGCAGGGTGCGCGCCGCGCCGCGCCGCGCGCCCATGATGATAAACAGCAGGATAAGTAGGATAATAAGGATTGTCGAAATCATAAGCGTTATTCCCTTGCCGAATCCGGTGAGGATTGGCTGATCAAATCATATTTTCGTATCTGGTTCACGCTGAGGACGAACACCTGCTCCGCGGAATCCAGCAGGATCCGCCGCGAGCCTGTGCCCACGTCGCAGGCAGACACCAGCGCGCCCGTGATATCATAAACGTAAATCGTGTTGTTGTCAAGCGTCGCTATTCTTTCCTTGCAGGAGGAGAGCGACTCGGAGCCCATTTCGCTGTCGATGCCGAACACCTGGTTGCCGTTATCGTTATAGGTTATGAGGTCACAGCGTCTGCCGTCACCGCTTTTTGACAGCGCCACCGAAAAGGTGCCGCATTCGGTGGAGAAGCAGTAGTTGCGCAGCGGCTTGCCGCCGTATTCGATCTTGACCACCATATCCTCGTCCGTCATGGCGACGTAGGAGGCGTTGCTGCCCACCAGCGCGGCGCGTCCCGCGCTGATAAAGCGGCTGTCGATGATGTAGTCGCCCGCGATTTCATATTTGCCCACGGGCTCCTCTCTTGAGAAGTCGAGCATATAAATACCCGTTTTGATTTCACCGTTGTTGTTGCTCATGCCGCAGGCGATACAGCCCGTGCCGTTCAGATTGATGGCGACGGAATTGATATAGTATTCCGAAAAAGCGTATTTATACACGCGGTTGTTGTCGCTGTCAAAGGCGTACAGCTCCGAATAGAAGCCGTTGCCCTCCACGGCAAGGCAGTACCTGCCGTTGGGCGCGATGTCGCCCGCGTAGATATTTCCCTCGGCGGTGCCGCTGTAGACGCTCTTGTCAAAGCTCTCCAGCTGAAAATTCTTCTCTCCCAGGCCGAAAATCAGGAAATGGTTGTCCGCCGCCTTCATTACGGGCTTGGTGTAGCGCAGCTGCGCGTTGTTTACCTCGGCGCCCTTTGAATTGAGCGTGACAAAGGATGTGTCGGAGGCGTAGGCAATGCGGCTTTTGTTCACCGTGATGTTGCCCGCCGTCACCTCGCTGCCCACGATATTCACGGGAAAATCCTTGGAGGCGGTGCCCATCATCTCATAGCTCCACCACACGCTGATGTTGTCCCAGGTGAGCTTTTCGCGGTTGGCAAAGACAAACACGATCAGCGCCAGCAGCAGGGCGCCCAGCACGCCGAACACGATTCTTTTGACGATTTTGGGGGATAAGTCGGTTCTTTCCGGCTCGTAATCGTCGAGCGGCATATCCTCGTAGCTGATGACGGCGCGCTCCTTTTTTGCCTTCTTTTCAGCGTACCGCCCTTTTAGTTTGTTGAACATGGTTACCTCTTTTCCATAACCGATCCGTCAGACTAAAAAAGTATGAAAAGTTTTTTGTTATTCATAGTAAACCCGGTTCAGGTACAGCCCGCACGCCTTCGCGGTGGGACCCGCGTATTTCCTGTCCTTTTTCTCCAGGATGGCGGGAATGCCGTCGGGCGGGATTTTTCCCTGCGCGATCCGCAGCAGGGTACCCACCATAATCCGCACCATATTGTACAGAAAGCCGTCCGCCTCCACGCGCATCGTCACCATGTCGCCGTCGCGCGTCACGGAAAACAGCTTGACCTCGCGGGTCATATCGCCCTGCTCGCGGTTGTCGAGGGTGCAGAAGGAGGTGAAGTCGTGCCGCCCCACATACGCCTGCGCCGCCTCGTTGAGCAGCGCCGCGTCGAGCGGATAGCGGTAGTGCAGGGCGTAGCCCTCCAGAAACGGGCTGCGCACCTCGCTGTTCCAGATTTTATAGATATATTCCTTGCTTTTGCAGCTGTAGCGCGCGTGAAAATCAGCGCCTACCTCCACGCAGTCCGTCACCGCCACCGAGAGCGGCAGCCAACGGTTGAGCGCCGCCTTGAGCCGCACGCAGGGAATGGGGTGAGCGGTTTTGAGGCTGACGCAGTACATATTCGCGTGAACGCCGCTGTCGGTGCGGCTGCAGCCCTTCACGTCAAATCCGTCGCCGATGATCTGCGACAGCGCGGTTTGCAGGGCCTCCTGCACCGAATAGGCGTTTTGCTGGATCTGCCAGCCGTGGAAGCGCCTGCCGTCATAACAAAGGGTGAGCAGGAGATTTCTCAGATCAATCCCTCCAGAAAGATGTTGCATAAAATTACTCCGCCGATGACCAGCGCGAGGAGGACAAACGCCGCCGCGTCGCGCTTTGCCATGTGTATTTGTTTCATTCGGGTTCTGCCCGCTCCGCCGCGGTAGCAGCGGCACTCCATCGCCGTCGCCACGTCGTAGGCGCGGCGGAATGCGGAGACAAACAGCGGAATCAGAATGGGGATCAGCGCCTTGACGCGCTTGATCAGGCTGCCCGACTCCATGTCGGCGCCCCTCGCCTTCTGCGCCTGCATGATTTTGTCGGTTTCCTCCAGCAGCGTGGGCACGAAGCGCAGCGCCAGCGACATCATCATGGCAATTTCGTGAACGGGAAAACGAATCACCCTGAGGGGCTTCATCAGCCGCTCAATCGCGTCGGTCAGCTCCGTGGGCGAGGTGGTGAAGGTCAGACAGGAGCTGGCGAGAATCAGGCATACAATGCGCACGGTGACAAACACCGCGCGGTTGATGCCGTTGACGGTTATGCGGAACACCCACCACTGCCACAGCGGCTCGCCCGAGCCGTAAAACAAATTGAGCAGGGAGGTGAAAATAACAATAAAGAGTATCACCTTGAGGCTCTTGAAATAGAACTTGGGTGATATGCGGCTGAGCACCAGAAACAGCGCCGTGAACGCGGCGGTCAACCCGAGCGAGGCGTAGTTGAAGGTGCAGAAGATAATAACGATAAAAGCGATAAACAGCAGTATCTTCGCGCGCGGGTCAAGCCGGTGCACCACGCTCTTCCCGGGAAAATACTGGCCGAACGAAACGTCTCTTACCACAGCTTGCCCTCCTTTTTCAGCAGCGGCAGCAGCGCGTCAAACGCCTCGTCCACCGTGAGCACGCCCTCGGGAACGTCGAAGCCCCTGCGGCGCAGCTCCTGCATGATGCGCGTGATCTGCGGCACGCGCAGCCCGAGCTTTTCCAGCTCGTCGCCGCGGCGGAACACCTCCCGCACGGGCGCCAGCATGGCGAGCCTGCCCTTGTTCATCACGAGGATCCTGTCGGCGACGCGCGCCACGTCCTCCATGCTGTGGGTCACGAGCAAAACCGTATTGTGCCGCTCCTTGTGATAGCGCACGATCTGGCTGAGCAGCACCTCGCGTCCCATGGGGTCGAGTCCCGCGGTCGGCTCGTCGAGCACCAGCACCTCGGGATTCATGGCGATCACGCCCGCGATGGCGGCGCGCCGCTTTTCGCCGCCCGACAAATCAAAGGGAGATTTGTTCAGCAGCGCGGGCTTCAGCCCCGTAAAATCCGCCGCCGCACGCACCGCCTTGTCAACGGCGGCCTCGTCCAGCCCCTTGTTCTGCGGACCGAAGGCGATATCCTTATAAACAGTTTCTTCAAACAGCTGGTATTCGGGATATTGGAACACCAGACCGACGCGAAAGCGCACGCCGCGGATTTTCTTCGGCTCCGTCCAGATATCCCTGCCGTCGAGCAGCACCTGCCCGTCGGTGGGGCGCATCAGCCCGTTGAGCATCTGCATCAGCGTGCTCTTGCCGGAGCCCGTGTGCCCGATGACGCCGATGAACTCGCCCTGTTTTATCCGCAGGCTGACGTCATCTACGGCGCGCTTCTCAAAGGGCGTGCCCTTTCCGTATGTAAAACCGATGTTTTTCAGCTCCAGAACACAATTCATCGCATTGCCTCCCCGAGCATCTCCACACAGTCTGTCTGTGTGAGCGGTATTTTATTGATTTTAAGGCCGCAGCCGCGCAGCCTGTAAGCAAGCTCCGCCGACTGGGGCACGTCCAAACGGTGTTTTTTGAGCAGCTCCACCTGCGAGAAAACCTCCTCCGGCGTTCCCTGCGTCAGTATTTTTCCGCCGTCCATCACCACCACACGGTCGGCGAGCACCGCCTCGTCCATGAAGTGGGTAATGAGCACCACGGTTATCTGCCGCTCGCGGTTGAGCCGCAGCAGGGTGGAAATAACCTCTTCCCTGCCATTGGGGTCGAGCATGGCGGTGGGCTCGTCCAGCACGATGCACGCGGGCTGAATGGCAAGCACGCCCGCGATGGCGACGCGCTGCTTCTGTCCTCCCGACAGCTTGTAGGGCGCGTGCTCGCGGTAGTCGTACATATCCACCGCCCTGAGCGCCTCGTCTACCCTGCGGCGGATCTCCGCAGGCTCGACGCCGAGATTTTCGGGACCGAACGCCACATCCTCCTCCACAATGCCCGCCACGAGCTGGTTGTCGGGATTTTGCAGCACCAGACCGACCTTCTCGCGGATCTTGAAGGTGTTGTCGTCAACAGACGTGTCGTCCCCGTCCACCAGCACCCTGCCGCTGTCGGGCAGCAGCATGGCATTGCAATGCTTGGCGAGGGTCGACTTGCCGCAGCCGTTGTGGCCGATGATCGCCACAAACTCGCCCTTCTCAATCGCGAGGGTCACGCCGTCAACGGCGTTCTGCACAATTTTGCCCTCCTCCAACTCCTCGTAGGAGAAAAACACATTTTCTATGGAAATAAAACTCATTCCGATTTCTCCCAGATGGCGGTGGAGCCGCAGGGCAGTACCAGCCCCGTTTCGCTCACGCGCAAACCGATTTCGTCGCCGCTCACCCTGCCGCCGAAGTCCTTCTGCAGCAGAATGCCCAGCAGATATTCCATCACCGCGGGAGACAGCCCCGTGGTGTAAGAGTTGAGAATAAAGAATACGGGATCGTCGCTGAGCACCTGTCTGCACAGGGTCACCAGCGCGTAGAGCTGCTCCTCCAGCTTCCAGACCTCGCCGCCGGGGCCTCTGCCGTAGGAGGGCGGGTCCATGATGATGCCGTCGTAGCGGTTGCCGCGGCGGATCTCACGCTGCACAAATTTCAGGCAGTCGTCCACCAGCCAGCGAACAGGCCTGTCCGCGACGCCGCTCGACTGCGCGTTTTCCTTCGCCCACTGCACCATGCCCCTGGAGGCGTCCACATGGCACACCGCGGCGCCCGCCTGCATACAGGAGAGCGTGGCGCAGCCCGTGTAGCCGAAGAGGTTGAGGATTTTCAGCTCTCTGTTTTCGTTCCTGATTTTATCGGCGGCAAAGTCCCAGTTGACCGCCTGCTCGGGAAACACGCCCGTGTGCTTGAAGCCCATGGGCTTGATGTTGAAGGTCAGCTCCCGATAGCCGACCGTCCAGCGGTCGGGCACCTTTTTGTATTGCTCCCAGTAGCCGCCGCCCTTGTTGGAGCGGTGATAGCGCGCGTGCGCCGTGCGCCACAGGGGATTCTTCTTCTCCGTTGACCAGATGATCTGCGGGTCGGGACGTATCAGGATAACGTCGCCCCAGCGCTCCAGGCGCTCGCCGTCGGAGGTGTCGATCAATTCATAATCCTTCCAGTTGTCAGATAAACGCATACAGCATTTCCTTCTTTATGATAAATCGGGGAACCCGATGGTCTGTCAATGGTTGTTGTTCAGCAGGTTCGGCTGCGTCGCCGCGCCGTAGACCGCTCCCCCGGGCAGCGAATAGCCCAGATGGCGGCAGCCCTCGGCGGTGATGCACCGTCCGCGCGGCGTGCGGCTCAGAAAGCCGATCTGCAGCAGATACGGCTCATAGACGTCCTCGATGGTGACAGCCTCCTCGCCGATAGCGGCGGCAAGCGTTTCCAGTCCCACGGGACCGCCGTTATAAAAGCGCACGATCGCTTCGAGCATACGCCTGTCGTTGTTATCCAGCCCCAGCTCGTCGATTTCCAGACGATCCAGCGCGGTACGGGCGGTTTCCAGCGTGATCACGCCGTCGCTCATCACCTGTGCGAAGTCGCGCACGCGCTTGAGCATACGGTTGGCGATTCGCGGCGTGCCGCGTGAGCGCGAGGCGATTTCAATCGCGCCCTCATAATCGATTGGGATACCGAGAATGCCCGCGCTGCGCGTGACGATTTCCGCCAGCTCCTCGGGGGTGTACAGCTCCAGCCGCAGCAGCACGCCGAAACGGTCGCGCAGCGGAGCGGTGAGCTGACCCGCGCGGGTGGTGGCGCCCACCAGCGTAAAGCGCGGCAGCGGCAGATGATAGGACGCCGCCATCTGTCCCTTGCCCGTGATGATATCGATCGCGAAGTCCTCCATCGAGGGATAGAGCACCTCCTCCACGGCGCGGCTGAGGCGGTGGATCTCATCGATAAAGAGCACGTCGCCCTCGTTGAGATTCGTGAGCAGCGCCGCCAGGTCGCCCGGCTTTTCAATGGCGGGACCCGAGGTGATGCGGATGTTCACGCCCAGCTCGTTGGCGATGATGCCCGCGAGCGTGGTTTTGCCCAGTCCCGGAGGACCGTAGAGCAGCACATGGTCAAGCGTTTCGTGCCGTATTTTTGCCGCTTCGATATAAACGCGCAGGTTCTCCTTCGCCTTTTCCTGTCCGATGTACTCGTCGAGGTTCTTCGGACGCAGCGGATTGTCGCCCTCGGCTGTGTCCGAGGGGATTTCGGCGGGGTCCATGATGCGGTTTTCAAAATCAAATTCATCCGAAAAATGCGTGTTTGCCATTTTAACGTCTTCCCATCTGCTTTAATGTCAACGCGATCAGCTGTTCCACGGGCAGGCTGCCGTCCAGCTCCGCCAGCACGCCGCTGACGTCGGAGGGCGCGTAACCGAGCACGCCCAGCGCCTCGATCGCCTTGGGCACGTTGCCGCCCGCCGCTGCCGCCGCGCCCGCGCCGACGGCGGAAAAGCCGTTGTCGGTCGCCGCCGCCTTGGCAAGCTTGTCCTTTAATTCGAGCACAATGCGCTGGGCGATCTTCTTGCCGACGCCCTGCGCGCGTGTGATGGTCTTGATGTCATCTGTCGCGATCGCCATCGCCACCTGCTCGGGCGACAGCTCCGAGAGAACAGCGAGCCCCGCCTTGGGACCCACGCCGCTGACGCTGATGAGCGACTTGAAGGTATCCAGCTCGGTTTTGGTGGCGAAGCCGAACAGCTCCATCGCGTCCTCGCGGACATTCAGGCAGGTATACAGCATTACCTCGCTGCCCGGGCTGAGCGTCCGCAGCGTGTTGAAGGTGGTCTGGCAGTGAAAGCCCACGCCGCCGCACTCCACCACGGCGCTGCCGGGCGCGGTGTGAATCAGTTTTCCTCTGACGGAATATAACATAGTAAACTAAACCTCTAAATCGTCTTGTTGTTGAGCAGTCTGCGCAGATCCGAGCCTGCCGCCTGCGCGTGACAGATGGCAATCGCCAGCGCGTCGGCGGTGTCGTCCGGCTTGGGAACCTCGGCAAGCCCGAGCAGCCGCCGCGTCATCTCCATAACCTGCGGCTTTTTCGCCTTGCCGTAGCCCGTCACGGCGGTTTTCACCTGTAAGGGCGTATATTCAAAAACGGGAATGCGCAGCTTCTGCGCCGCGAGCAGCGTGACGCCCCTCGCCTGCGCCACCTTGATGGCGGTGGTTTTGTTGGTCTGGAAATAGAGCTTTTCAATGGAGACGGCGTCGGGACGGCACCGCTGCATGATCGCGTACAGCTCATCGAAGATAGTTTCCAGCCGTTGGTTAAAATCGGTGTGCGCCTGCGTTTCCACCGCGCCGTAGCCCAGCGCCCGATAAGTGTTCGCCTGAAAGCGCACGGCGCCCCAGCCGACAATGGCATAGCCGGGGTCAATTCCAAAGACAACCAAACCGATTCCTCCGTCAAAATGGCATAACGATACATTCTAAGTCATTATAGCACAGCCGCACCGTTTTAGCAAGCACTTTATTTTTGAGGTCAAGGAAATCAATTTTGACAACGGAACGGCTTGCACAATGCCGCAAAGGGGCATGATATTGCTGCTTATCCAATCACATTGCGATTAATTCCACCGTGTTTCCCCCGTAGGTCAGATCGAGCCTGTCGCCGTTGGGCACATAGCTGAAACGGTAGCTCTGCGAAACGCTGTCGTCAAAGATGATCAGGGTGCTGTCGTCGGCAAGGAACCTGCCCGCGATAGTCTCGCTCTCGCCGCCGTTTTCCATGGTGAGCGAGGCGTTCTCTCCCTCGAAGCAGAGCGTCAGCGAACCGCCGCCGTCCGGGTCAGCCCTCCAGTTGTACTGCCGCAGCTCGGCGGCGCTGCCCGTCGACGTGTGCGCGCAGCCGCTCAGCATTCCCGACAAAAGGAATAGCAGAAGCGCCCATCCGACTGTTTTCTTCATATTATCTCACCGTTCCCTTCTTATTACTCCATCCTATTCGCGGGTGTTGATGATTATTCCTCTTAAGGGCTTGCAAACCCAAATGATTTTTGCTATAGTAATGTGTATGGGATTTTGAAGAAACGGAGTGACCCCCTTGCAGCACGAGATAACGCATATCTGCAACGTATTTGAGGAGAATGGCGAGGTGATGAACGCCGGCTGGTCGCGGCAGCCTGTTTTCACCTACAACGAACCGATGAGCAAAATGAGCGGCAAGCACGGCGAGCGCGACTGCTATTTCGTCAACAACGGCGAGGTCTCGCTGTATCTGTCCGTGGAAAACATCGGGCTGGAATTCGCCGTCAAAATCGCTGTCGCGGATCTGAAGCGCGGCGGCGTCATCAGCGATTTTGTCGTCAAGAAAATCAACCTCATCAAGAATGAGCTGCCCACCGAAAGCGACAAGGGCGAGTTCCTCTATTCCGACAAGCGGCTGCAGCTGCAGCTGACCAACACGCCGCAGGGACGTATTTTAAAGGGCGACTTCATCGACTTCGCCAACATCCGCAACCTCTATTTTAACCTGGTTCTGAAAAAAAATATGGGCGACAGCCTCAACGTGCTCGCCCCCTTTGAGCGCAACCGCAAGTATTTTTATCTCAAGCGCTTTGTGCCCAAGTTCGTCGCAAGCGGCGTGATCCGCGTAGGCGGCCTGGAGTACCGTCTCAGTGAAACCGACGGCCGCGCCTACTTTGACTGGACGCGCTTCTGCAAGCCGCTCCACCACGACTATCAGCGCCTGAGCGCCGACTGCGTGATTGACGGCAGGCGCGTGTCCCTCTGCCTGGCGAGCCGCGTGGGCGACAACCGCTTCGGCAACGAAAACTGCTTCTTCGTGGACGGCAGGCTCCACAAGCTGGACAGCATGGCGGTGCGGGGCAATCCCGCGCGGCTTGACCGTCCGTTCTTTTTCCGCAGCTCCTCGGAGGCGGATATCACCTTTAAGCCCTTCACCGTCGGCGGCGAGGCGATGGCGGCGGAAATGTCCGCCTCAACCGTTATCTTCGGCAGGCTCTACGGCGAAATCGACAGCCGCGAGCTGAGCAGCCCCCTCGTTCTCGACAACACCCAGGCGCACCTGGTTTTCTCGGGCTTTTAAAGCATACATACATCGATATACACCAAGGCAGCTCCCCGAATGACAGGGAGCTGCCTTTTTACCCCAAACAGAACAGCAAAAAAATCTCAGAAAGACAAAAAAAGCCCTTGCATGTTCAAGGGAAATATGCTAGAATAATACAAAACTTACTTATTTGGTGGGATTACTGTGAAAATATCGACAAAGGGCCGCTACGCCCTGCGGTTCCTGCTTGACCTGGCGGCGCACAAGGACGACGGTTTCATCGCCCTGAGGGACGTCGCCGAGCGGCAGCACATTTCCAAAAAATACCTGGAGCAGATCATTCCCGTTCTCAACCGCGCGGAAATACTCAGAGCCAACCGCGGCTACCAGGGCGGCTACAAGCTGACCTATCCGCCCGATCAATACACGGTTGGCAACATTCTGCGGCTGACGGAGGGCAGCCTGGCGCCCGTGGCGTGCCTGAACAACTCTCCTGTTCAGTGCGAACGCAGCGCGGAGTGCATCACGCTCCCCGTATGGCAGGGACTTTACAAGGCGATCACCGACTATCTCGACGGTATCACCCTGCAGGACATTCTCGACAACGCCCGCGAGGCGGAGGTCGACAATTATGTCATTTGAACCCTTATTAGCGTAAAACAGGGACATGCTCTGACGGCATGTCCCTGTTTGTCTGCATACAGTGTTTTAAATTATTCAGCGTACCTTAATCCTTTGAAAGCCGCATTACCATGGCGATGGCTGTGAGAAACATGATCAGCACATACACCAGTATGGCGAAAATCGCGCCGAAGGACAGCACATGCGCCTCGGGGTTAGAGGTCAGCGCGAGAATCAGAACAACGCCCGCAATGCAGCAAAACTCCGAAACGAGGTTTTTGAGGTTCCGCTCCTTGTCAAGCGCGCAGAACAGGAAGCCGATGATCGGAATCAAAATAAGCGCGATGCAAATGACGGAAACGGCGACAAACGCCTCCATTCCCGAGGTCACGCCGAAAATCAGGACAAAAATCTGATACGGCGACACCATCGTCACCAATCCGTCGGCGTTCAACTTTGTGTCCTGCAAAAAGGGCATAGTGCAGAGAACTTCCTCCAATAAATAGAAAATACACATCGCAATTCTCAGCTTTTTTCGTGCTTTAACATCAGGTCTTTTTACCATACTATTCCTCCGTCAACAATGTATGCTTTATTGTATCACAAATTTTTGAATTGCACAATAGAGAATTTTATGTTATACTGATGTTCTGCGCGGCGACGCGCAAGAAAGGAAGGTTCCTGATATGAGTTTTATTCACGAATCCATTGTTTACAACATTTATCCGCTGGGCTACTGCGGCGCTCCCAAGGAGAACGACCATGTGCAGAGCTACAGGCTGGACAAAATTCTCGACAGTATCGACCACTTCAAACAGCTCGGCGTCAACGTCATGCTGTTCAATCCCGTGTTTGAAAGCAGCCGCCACGGTTATGACACCATCGACTACCGCAGAGTGGACTGCCGCCTGGGCGACAACGCCTCCTTCAAAAAAATCTGCGACACCCTGCGCGCCAACGGCATCCGCGTGATCCTCGACGGCGTGTTCAACCATGTGGGCAGAGAATTCTTTGCCTTTAAGGACGTACAGGAGAAAAAGTGGGACTCCCCCTACTGCGGCTGGTTCCAGAACCTCAACTTCGGCGGCAGCAGCCCTCTGGGCGACCCGTTCTGGTACGAGGGCTGGGCAGGTCATTACGACCTTGTCAAGCTGAACCTGCAGAACCCCGAGGTGGTGCAGTACCTGCTCGACTCCGTCTGCTTCTGGATCGACGAATTCGGCATCGACGGCCTGCGCCTTGACGCCGCGGATGTGATGGACTGCGAGTTCTTCAAGAAGCTGCGCCACACCTGCAAGAGCAAAAAGCCCGACTTCTGGCTCTACGGCGAGATGGTCGGCGGCGACTACAACCGCCTTGTCAGCGGCGAAATGCTCGACTCCGTTACCAACTATGAATGCTACAAGGGCATTTACTCCAGCCACAACGACCACAACTACTTTGAGATCGCCCACTCGCTCAACCGCCAGTTCGCCAACGGCGGCATTTATCAAAACATCTACACCTTCAACTTCGTCGACAACCATGACGTGAACCGTGTGGCAAGCGAGCTGCGCGACAAGAACCATCTCTATAACGTCTACACCCTGCTGTTCACCATGCCGGGCGTACCTTCCATCTATTACGGCAGCGAATACGCCGTGGAGGGCAAGCGTACCTGGGTGAGCGACTACGACCTGCGCCCCTGCCTTGACCTGAACAACGTTCCTAACGCCAACCTGCAGCTGAACGACCACATCAGCAAGCTCAGCCGCGTGCGCCTGGCGCTGGAGGCGCTGAAGTACGGCAAGTTTGAGAACGTGAACATCCGCAACGAAATGCTGGTTTACAAGCGCTTCACCGGTAACCAGACCGTGTTCGTGCTGTTCAACCTGACCGACCGCTATGAGCGCCTCGGCTTTGACAGCCGCTGCAACGCGAAGCTCACCGATGTGCTCAACGGCAACGAGGTATTTGACTGCAACGGCTGGTGCGAGCTCGAAATGCCGCCCTATTCTTCGCGAATCCTCGTGGTGAACGACGGCAGCTTCCGCGTTGACCTTGCAGCGGAGCCTGCTTCCGCACCCGTTGCGGAGCCCGTTGAGGAGACCGTTGCCGAGTCCGCCGAAGCCGCCGCCGAGGCACCCGCTCCTGCTGAATTAAAGGAGGAGGAAGTCACCCTCGGCAGATACCGCCACTTCAAGGGCAACGAATATGAGGTGATCGGCTTTGCCACCCACAGCGAAACGAAGGAAAAGCTGGTGCTCTACAAGAGCCTGCGCAATCCCGATGAGGTGTGGGCGCGCCCCTATGATATGTTCAGGGAAATCCTTGTGCGCGACGGAAAACAAATCAGACGATTCGAGAAAATCGACTGAGCATAATCCTGTCAATGACGACCGGCTCAAAGCGGAAACGCCGAGAGCCTGTCTGCTTTTTTATGGGATAATTTCGCGGGGATTTTCACAAAAAAGCGCCCTTTTCTTTAACGCTTTGCCGTCCTAAAGGACGCAGAGCGTCCGAGAATGGCAATAACAAGAAAAAACATTGACTTTTACACGGATTTGTCATATAATGTAGCATGGTTTTTTAGCGTATTGCGGCATCTTATGCAGACAAATGCGCTGGATAACGCGACAATGCGCCTCCGCCTGCGAGCCTGCGGCTCACAAAAGCGGAAGCGGGGTAAAAATAAAAGCGGCTCAGCCGCAAAAGGGGTGCATAAATGGAACAGAACAACAAAAAGGTGATTGTATCCTTACGGGATATTTTTTTGCGCTATGACGGTGAGGTGATACTCAACCATATCAACCTCGACATTCATGAAAAGGAATTCGTTACTATCCTCGGTCCCAGCGGCTGCGGCAAAACCACGACCCTGCGGATTATCGGCGGATTTGTAGAACCGGAAAGCGGAGACGTCATCTTTGACGGCAAGCGGATTAACGGACTGCCGCCCCACAAGCGGAACGTAAACACCGTTTTTCAGAAGTATTCGCTGTTCCCCCATCTGAACGTTTTTGACAATGTAGCCTTCGGCTTAAAACTCAAAAAGCTGCCGAAGAATGAAATAAAAGAAAAGGTCATGAAGATGCTTGCCATCGTTGACCTCAAGGGGTACGAAAAGCGCTCCATCGCCAAGCTTTCGGGCGGCCAGCAGCAGCGCGTCGCCATTGCGAGAGCGCTGGTGTGCGACCCCGCCATCATCCTGCTGGACGAGCCGCTGGGCGCACTCGACCTGAAGCTGCGCAAGTGTATGCAGCTCGAGCTGAAGGAGATCCAGCAGCAGACCGAAAAGACCTTTATCTATGTAACGCACGACCAGGAGGAGGCGCTCACCATGAGCGACCGCGTGGTAGTCATGAACAACGGCGTGATCGAACAGATCGGCACGCCCGAGCACATCTACAACGAGCCTGTGAACGCCTTTGTCGCCGACTTCATCGGCGAGGCGAACATCCTCAACGGCACCATGATCGACGACTGCCGCGTGCGTATTCTCGGCAAGGAGCTGGAATGTGTGGACAAGGGCTTCGGCACCAACACCCCCGTCGATGTGGTCATCCGTCCCGAGGACGTCATCATCACCGCACCTGCGGAGGGACAGCTTACGGGCGTGGTGGAGAACGTCACCTTCAAGGGCGTCCACTACGAAATGAGCGTGCGGGTGAACAAGTGCGAGATTCTGGTACACTCCACCAACAGCGCGGCGCTCGGCAGCGAGGTCGGCCTGCGCGTCATCCCCTTCAACATCCAGATCATGAACAAGCTGCTGCCCATTCAGAGCAACACCATCGACGCCACCGTCACCTATGCCGACGAAACCGAGCGTTCCTTTGAGTTCGAGCTGGAGGGCGAAACCATCACCGTTCCCGGCAAGTACATTCCGCAGGGTCAGCAGGTGCGCATCCATCTGCCCTTTGACGCGCTCTCCATTACCGGCTCGGGCGAAGCCCACCTCAAGGACGTCTACATCGAGTCCGTGGTCTATAAGGGCGAGCACAACGAGATCATCCTTGAATCCGACACGCGCAAGTGGCTCATGCTCAGCGACACCGACGAGCAGGTGGCAACCTATGCGCCGCTGTATTTTGACTTCTCCAAGGCAAGCTTCGAGGTGATCGCCTCACCTGCCGAAAAGGAGGGCGAAAAGTGAAATCGAAAAAGCTCTCCATCCCCTACATCATCTGGATGCTCGTGTTCACGATGATCCCCATCGTGATGATCGGCGTCACCGCCTTTAAGGACAAGCAGGGAAACTTCTCGCTTGAGCCGTTCACCAAGGCGTTCGGCTACACCGACGTGTTTCTGAAATCGCTGTGGATCGCGCTGCTCTCCACGGCCATTTGTCTGGTGCTGGCGTATCCCCTCGCCTATCTGCTCACCAAAATGAAAAAATCCTCGCAGAACACCGTGCAGATGATTCTGATGATCCCCATGTGGATGAACTTTCTGCTGCGCATTTACGCGTGGGTGATCCTGCTGCAAAAGAACGGCCCGCTCGACTCGGCGCTTTCGCTGCTCGGCATCCACACCACCTACATCGGCAACACCGCCGCCGTGGTGGTGGGCATGGTGTATGAGTATCTGCCCTTCATGGTGCTGCCCATTTACACCGTTATGTCCAAGATCGACTTCGGTCTGATCGAAGCGGCGCAGGACCTCGGCTCCAACGGCGCCGCAGTATTCAAAAAGGTCGTGTTCCCCCTGAGTATTCCGGGCGTCATCTCCGGCATCACCATGGTTTTCGTCCCCAGTGCCAGCACCTTCCTGGTGTCGCAGTACCTCGGCGGCACGGACGACGTGATGATTGGCGACGTCATTGACAAGATCTTCTGGACCGATCAGAACACGGGCTCGGCGATTTCGCTGGTGCTCATGCTGTTTATCTTTGTGTTCCTCATTCTGATGAACCTGTTTGGCGATGAGGAGGCGATTGCGTAATGGGAAAGAAAAAAATCGGAATCGGCTCTAAAATCTACATCGCCCTGATCATCCTGTTTTTATACGCCCCCATCGCGGTGATGATCGTCATGTCGTTCAACAACGGCAACACCACCGTGTGGAAGGGCTTCTCGCTCAAATGGTACGGCGAGCTGTTCCGCAGCAAGGCGATCATGAACGCGCTGGGCAACACCCTGATTATCGCGGTGCTCGCCTCGCTGTTCGCCACGGTGCTCGGCACCGCCGCAGCCATCGGCATCAACAACTTCCGCGGCAAAAAGCGGCTGGTTATTCAAAACGTCTCCAACCTGCCGATCATCAGCCCCGACATCGTCATGGGTGTGTCGCTGATGCTGCTGTTTACCTTCCTGGGCATTATCTTCCGCTTTGAGCTGGGCTTCGGCACCGTGCTGATCTCCCACATCTGCTTCTGCGTGCCCTTCGTGGTGCTCAACGTCATGCCGCGCCTGCAGCGCATGGATCAGAGTATCTACGACGCCGCGCTCGACCTCGGGTGCAACCAGTGGCAGGCGTTCCGCAAGGTGGTTATCCACGAGCTGATGCCGGGCATCTTCTCGGGACTGCTGATGAGCTTCACCTACTCGCTCGACGACTTTGTCATCACGCACTTTACGCAGGGCGCGAAGTTCAATAACCTCTCCACCGAGATTTACGCCATGCTCCGCCGCAAAATTCCGCCCACCATCAACGCGCTGTCCGCGCTGCTGTTTGTGGCGATCATCGTGATTATGATACTGATCAACATCTACGAGCGCCGCGCGGAGCGGAAGCACGCGAAAAAAGGCTGACGCCGTTACCGTATGAACACGGGAAAAACTCTTTCCCGATAATATAAGGAGGTTCACAATGAAAAAGATTCTCTGCATCATTCTCTCCGCCGTACTCATCGGCTCCATAGCGACCTGCTTCGCGGGCTGCTCGGGCAACGGCGAAACAAAGGAAAACAAGGGCGAAGTCAACGTCTACAACTGGGACGAGTACATCTCCAACGGCTCGAACGACCTGATGAATGTAATCGAGGAATTTGAAAAGGAAACGGGCATCAAGGTCAACTACACCACCTACTCCACCAACGAGGAGCTTTACACCATGCTCAAGCAGAGCAACGTCAGCTACGACGTGGTGGTTCCCTCCGATTACATGATCAGCAAGCTGATTAAGGAAAAGATGCTGCTCGAGCTCAACTACGACAACATTCCCAACTACCAAAACCTCAGCGAGCGCTTTAAGAAGCTGTCCTGCGA
>ONEN01000248.1 GCA_900316815.1 uncultured Eubacteriales bacterium
CCTTGCGCTTTTCGATCTTCGCGCGCAGCTCGGCTGCCTTCTCGAAATCAACATACATCTCCCGACGTTTTCCGTTTTCGTTAATGCGGTGATAGTAGTATTCTTTATCGTTTATCCGCTTGACGGCAACGCTTCCGCGGGGAAGCAGCGCAATCTCGCGCTCCAGTTCCTCAATCCGTTTCAAAAGCTCGGTATGCTCCATAAAAACACCCTCTAAAATAGTTATACCCTATTATACCCTTTTTGCCGCAAACAGTCAAGGGTATAATAGGGTATAAATCAACAAGATAACGAATTTAAGCAATTGAATACAGACAAATGTTGCTTTCTTTCCGTTTACTTTTTACTCTTTAGTAATGCTCAAAAATCCTTGCTCAAATGCACCCGGAAATTGGAATTTCTTTTTGACTCCCTTAAAATCAACAACAATCAATCCGCCATCAATACCGACGACCTGACCGGTTCCAAACGCCTTGTGACTCACAAAGGAGCCTGCGGCAACGCCGCTTGTATCGACCTTTGCCACCGTTTTTCTCTTGGTTGGAATGGCAACGGGTCTGGGCGGTATGTATGACGGGCGATAGGTTGGCGCCGGGGTCGGACGGGATTGCTGCACAATCGGCTCTCTTTTCGGAATGCTTTTGCTCTTGGCTTTTGGCGGCACGGGAGGCGCTTCCTCCTCATCGTCGCTGATGTTGACAAATACGGGACGTTCGGGAACATCGTCATCGCTCGGCGCGGCTGCTTCCATCGACTCGGCAAGCTGTCCTGCCATTGCGTCATAATCGGCGCGGGAGATGACCGTGCTGTAAAGACCGACATTCTCACCCGTGTGCTTGTCAATTCCGGTATAGGTAAGGCTTGCGTCCTCATACCGTTTGAATTTGTAAACCGCATCGTTCATCAACGCTTCATTAAATACATTGAGAGAAACGAGCAGTTCAAAATCCTTCACGTTCAAGCCGGTCACCTTCTTAAATAACTCCGGTTCCAGCTGCGTAATAACGTCCTTTAAGCTGTACTCGCGGTAATCGGTCAGATACATGAACACCGGAACACGGGTCGCGAATTTTATCAGCTTTTCCTGAATCATTTTCCGCTTGGACTTGTATTCTTTTTCCGCCTCCGTAAGTTCCTTCTTTTCCTGCTTCGAGAGTTTTTCGCCCTCTTTTTTGGCTTTTTTAACCGCTTCGGATTTGTTGATAATGGTTTCAATATCGGCATTCAGCGAACGGAAGCCCTCAATGCTCATCAGCGCATTCATCGCTTTTTCGTTTGCAAGCAGCCGCGCCAGCGTATCATTATCAACATTGACAAGCAGCGCCGATTCCCAGCGCTTGGCAAGCAGTGTCGCGGAAGTTCCCGCCATAGCGATATCCAAAATCTCCGCCGCGTTTACCTGCCGCATGGCGCTTCCGTCATATGCGAGAACGGGCAAAAAGCTGATAAATTCGCCCACCTTCTTTTCGGGGTTGCTCTCAGCCACATTGAGGCGGCAGCTGTAATCCGAAATCTGGCGCAGCGCGCGGTCAAGGGCAAAATCAAATACATAACATTCCCGTTTGACGATTTCACGCCCGCCGTCGTCCTTTGCGATCTCCCACGGACTCTGCACGCGGAACGCCGCCTGAAAATAGGTCTCGGGACTGGAAAGGTTGCGGAGCATAAAGATGCCTGTCCACGGCTTAATGGTGACGCCTGTCGTCAGCTTGCCGCAGGAGAGTGTGATGGTTTTTGTTGCAAGCGGGTCGCCCATGCTGCGGCGCACAGGTTCCAGCGCAGCAACGCCGATACCTGCCTGCGTACCGGCGCAGACATTGACCTTGTAGTCGTGATAAAAGCTGTTCTGACGCTGTTCCAACAGGTTTGCCATCGCGTAACAGGAGGCGACATTCGGCAAAAACCAGAGCGTATGGGACAGCACATGAAGCAGACGAGTGTCCGAATACGGCATCGGAGGCTTTTGTGCGCCGAGCTTCAGCTCATCCACGGAGGTTTCAAGATAGGAGCCCCGAATCAAATCCAGCCATTTCTGCACATAATCCTCAAATTTGAACCGCGCCGACCTGCCGCTTCCCTCGGAAGAAAAGAAAACATTCAAATCAAATTCATCAAATTCTCCCTGCTTGGCGATGCGCTGGATGCTCTCGGGAATCTTAT
>ONEN01000060.1:0-13040 GCA_900316815.1 uncultured Eubacteriales bacterium
ACTCACTGTAATTTCTTGAGTATCTTTCAACTCAAAGTCATTACGGGTCTCTTTCTTTTCGTTGTTTAATTTTCAAGGTCCTTTTTTGCGCTTAAACACTGGGTTTTCACGGGTTTTGTGTGTCCGCTCACCTCAGCAGCGCAAGAGCTATTATACTGCATAGACCCCTATTTGTCAACCCCTTTTTTGAAATTTTTTTAAATTTTTTTCAGAGGTTGAAAAAAGCCCGATAAACAGTGCA
Source organism: uncultured Eubacteriales bacterium (assembly GCA_900316815.1). Taxonomy (GTDB): domain Bacteria; phylum Bacillota; class Clostridia; order Oscillospirales; family Acutalibacteraceae; genus Ruminococcoides. The sequence goes on from ONEN01000060.1 coordinate 242, forward strand.
ATACCCGGCGGAAATCCCCTCTCCGCCGGGCAGTCTTTCTCAGGCGTTTTTCTCCGCGATCAGCTTTTCCAAATCCGCCTTGGTAAAGATATACTTCTTATTGCAGAAGTGGCAGTTGGCGACCGCCATGCCCTTCTCGTCCGCCATGGAGCGGATATCCTCGTCGCTCATGGTGCAGAAGTACCGCTCCAGCTTTTCGCGCGAGCAGCTGCACACGTAGTTGACGGGATACTCGTCGAGCACCTCCACCTCAAAGCCATCCAGCGCGGTCTTGCAGATCTCGAGTATGCTCATACCCTTGGCGAGCATGGTCGTCACCGGCTCCAGCTTGGCGACGTTCTTTTCTATCTGCTCAATCGTATCCTCGCCCGCGCCCGGGAGGAGCTGAATCAGCAGACCGCCTGCCAGCATCACCTCGCCGTCCTCCTTATTGATCAGAACGCCCAGCGCGCAGACGGTGGGGATCTGCTCGCTCGTGGCGAAATAGTTGGTGATATCCTCGGCGATTTCGCCGCTGACCAGCTCTACCTGACCGATATAGGGGTCGCCCGAGCCGTAGTCGCGCATGACGCTGAGCGTTCCGTTTTTGCCGACCGCCTTGCCGACGTTGATTTTACCGTTGGGGTAATACTCCGTGGCGCAGCCGCTGTCGCCCACATAGCCGCGCACGTTGCCCTTGCTGTCGGACACCGCGATAACGGGTCCCAGCTCGCCGTCGCCCATGACGCGCAAATTGATGATCGCGTCCTTCTGCTTGAGCATAGCGCCCATCATAGAGGTAGCGCAGAGCAGTCTGCCCAGCGCGGCGGTTGCGCTGCGCGATAGATGGTGCAGCTTCTTGGCGGTGAATACAATATCGGACGCGTCGATAGCCGATGCCATCACCGCGCCGTCGTTGGTGATACAGCGTATGATTTTATCCATATGAATCAATCTTCCTCGTTCCGTATTTTGCGGGCGATATAGTTTGCCCGCTGTTCGTCCGCACGCGGCGGCTCAAAGCGCAGGTCGCCGTAGACGGCGAGTGTTTCAAAGCCCGCGTCCGCCAGCATGGCGCGCAGCGCTTCGTCAGAATAGGCTCGCTCGGAGAAGTCCTCGCTGCTTCTGTAGTACACGCCGTCCTCCTCTGCAAAGAAGTCCAGCGCGATATCCACCACGTCGTTTTCGCGCAGAAAGTTCTGCCACACACAGAATACGCGCTCGTTTTCCGTGACGAACACATTATCCGCCAGTACCTCACGGTGCTTATAGACCGTATTCACATCAAAGAGGAACAGCCCGCCGCTGTTGAGATACCGCGACACGCCCGCAAAGGTGCGCCGCACGTCATCCTCCTCCGTGAGGTGGTTCAAGCTGTCGAGGGTGCACACGCAGGTGTCTATTTTCTCCGGAAGCGCGAGCGACCGCATATCCTGGTTGACAAAGAGAATCCGCTCTCCCGCCTCCGTGCTCTTTTGCAGGGCGACGCTGAGCATGTCCACGCTGCCGTCCGCGCCGAACACATCCACACCCTCGCGCGCCAGCAGCAGCGTCAGGCTGCCCGTACCGCAGGCGAGATCGAGCGTCCTGCCCATTGCGTGATCAAACCGCGCGGCGGCTTCCATAAGATAACGGCAGCGCGCTTCGTACTGCGCGTCCTCCATCAAGCCGTCGTAGTATTCGGCAAATGCATTATAGCTCTCCATTTTTCTCCGCAATCTTATCCAGCGCCAGCGTATAACCGTAGGTATCGTTGTCAAACAGCGCGCGCTTAACGCGGCTGATGGTGGCGGTGGACGCGCCCGTCTCTTTGACGATCTCGGTATAAACCTTCTTTTCTGTCAGCATTTTGGCAACCACCAGGCGCTGCGACATCGCCTTCAGCTCCGAGCTGGTGCACAAATCCTCGAAAAAGCGGTAGCACTCCTCCTTGGTTTCCAGCGACAGAATCGCTTCAAACAGGAAATCAGTGGCATCGTTTTTCAGCTTGGAATTCAACAGAATCCCTCCTAACATGATTTCATACTCTAAAATTTTAGCATATAAAAGTGTAAAAGTAAAGTCATTTTTCTCTCTTTTCTTCCGAAGCCGATCATCGGGAACAGCGCCGGAAGGGAGCCGCTTTCCTTAATACAAAAAGCAGAGGCGAACCAAACCGTTCACCTCTGCGCTAAGCTACTATTCTATTATCTGTTATCAGGACACCACATAGAAAATGTCCTGCGGAACAATGGCGTGGAACAACATCACCGAAGCGGTGCCGCAGGCAAGTCCGAGAAATACGCCCACCACAACGTCCGTCATGTAGTGTACTCTGAGATAAACGCGTGAAAAACCAATTGTCATCGCCGTGAGCAGAATCGGCGCCACCGCATAGATGGGACACCTGCTGAGGATGACAACCATCACCACCGCAAAGGACGACGCGGTATGTCCCGACGGGAACGAGTAGAAGGTGCGCGGATTGTTGAGCAGCTTGTCCTCCTCGTCCAGTCCGTGACAGGGACGAACGCGCTTGACCGCATGCTTGATAATACCCTCGCCCATCAGTGACGTGAGTCCGATGGAGAAGATAACTACCAGGCCCGTGTAGCGCCATCTGGGAATGATCAGCAGCATAATGCAGACAAACCACCAGACAATGCCGGCGTTGCCCATTTTGGAAGCCGTCACCATAATTTTATTGATGGCAGGTCTGTGAATGCGCGGAATATTGTCGAAGATTCTGGTATCGAGATTTTTCAGTCTGGCAAACATAATCATCCCTCCTCATCCATTAGTGTTTCACTCTCATTTTAGCATATTCAAACGGTTTTTTCAATAGCAACCCAAAACAAGGGAATAGAAAATTTTATCATATTTTTGGCAATATTTATCAGCCCTTTCGGTCCTGCCCGCGCATTTTTGCAGTTGCCGCGGCAGGGCGCGTCTTGCGCAGACACAACGGATATGCTATGATAAGAACAACCCCCGAAAGAACAGGAGAAACCATTATGATCAAAATACTGTTTGTCTGCCACGGCAACATCTGCCGCAGCCCGATGGCGGAATTTGTCATGAAAAAAACGGTAAAGGAGCAGGGGCTTGCGCGGCAGTTCGTCATCGCCTCCGCCGCCACCAGCCGCGAGGAAATCGGCAACCCCGTCTATCCGCCCGCCAAGCGGAAGCTGTGGGAACACGGCATCGCCTGCTCCGGCAAAACAGCGGTGCAGATGACCAAGGCGGACTATGACAAATACGACTACATCGTCGCCATGGACAGCATGAACCTGCGCAACATCCTGCGCATCATCCGTTCCGACCCGCAGCAAAAGGTCTCGCTGCTGCTCGACTTCACCGACCATCCGCACAGCGTCGCCGACCCGTGGTATTCGGGCGACTTCGACGCCGCCTACGATGACATCGAAAAAGGCTGCGCCGCGCTGCTGGCGCATATTCTCCGCGAAGATATCCGATAACCGAACGATTACCATTACAAAAGGAGCCGCCGCCGGCTCCTTTTTATATTCTTATCTGTACTTCCTGTTCCGTCCTTTATTCCTGCGCGGGCGTCAGCCGAATCACCACCAGCTCGCGCGGATTGCCGAAGCGCGGCATGGCGAAGGTGTTGGCGCAGCCTGCCGACACCACCAGACGGTTCTCAAACACGCCGCTGTCGTATTTCGGGAAGAGCCTGCCGCTTGACGAGAACACACCCTTGCCGAAGAGCTTGATCTGACCGCCGTGGTTGTGTCCCGCCAGAACCAAATCAACCGCGCGCTTTGCCACCATGGTGTCATAGTATTCGGGGTGGTGGCACAGCAGCAGCTTAAAGCCGTCCCTGTGCGCGTAACGCTCCAGCCATGCTTCATCCGCGTCGGTAGACAGGCCGCCGATGCACAAGCGGTTGCCGTTGATAGTTTTCCCGACATGGGCGTTGTCAAGCAGCGTCACGCCGTACTGCCGCAGCAGCGCGTAGTCGTCCTCTCTCAGCGCCGCCTCATGGTTGCCCAGACTCATGTATACAGGCGCGATCTTCGTTGCCTGCGCCAGAAAACGCCCGACGCTTTCCTTGTCGCTCCTGTACGCGCGCCCGAAGAACAGCAGAAAGAAGCCGTCCACAAAATAAGCGAGGCGCAGCAGCACATAGCGCAGCCTGCTCGCATCCTTTTGTCTGCGGTCAGCCTTGCNNGCTGCCCGCCAAACGACCGAAGCTGTCGCCCGTGACGGCGATCAGATCGGGCTTTACCTGTCGTATCAGCGCGGCTATATCCTCCGCGGGGCGTTCGTGCAAATCCGAAACATGCGCGATCGTCAGCGGCGCTTTTAAATGGGGAACCGACAGCGCGTACTCTGTCAGCACAGCCTTTTTTGCCATAGTCTTCTTCTCCGTTAACCGTTTGTTGCTATCAGTTTACCGAGTTGACGCGCAAAAGTCAAGTATCCGTTCTCTGTATACTTATGCCGCGCGGCGTGCCAGCAGAACCAAATCACGGCTGTCTGCAGCGCCGTCTCCGTTCAAGTCAGCCGCGCGCCTGCCGCACTCGGCAAGGCTGCAGCCCGTCAGGTACCGCATCAGCGCCTGCACATCCAGCGAGGTCACCGTACCGCTTCCGTCCACATCGCCCGTTACAACAATAATGCACTGCCAACCGTCGCCATACACCCAATAGCCCGTGCGCAGCGCACCGCCCGTTACCGCCGCACCGCTTCCGTCTGTCACAGCCGACACATCTCCCCGTGTTCTTTTTAACTGTGCGACCGTCGTCCCTGCCATCACGATCAACCAGCCGCCCTCCATGTAACCTCCGGCAGGCGCGGCAGTCTGACCGCCTTGCGGTTGTTCCTCCGACTGCTGCGCAGCGCCGTCGCTCACCCTACAGGTGCCATCGCCGTATAAAACAGCCGTTCTGTCTCCGACCTGCACGCTAAGGGTTCCCGCTTTTGACAGCGGCTCCGTCCCGCCGGGGGGCACGTCCGTACACAGAGTCGGCGCCCCGCCGCTCACCCGGTAGACGCTGCCGTCGTCCAGCTCGGCATAAACGTTGCTCTCCCGGGAAAAGAGCCTGCCGATGTCCCCGGGAAGGCGGCAGCGGCGGCTCTCCGCTCCCCTGCCTGCCCATACAAAGGAAGCGCCGTTTTCCACCGCGATTACATACAGTTCGCCGTCCGCAGCGGCAAAGGAGGATGCCTGCACCGCGCAGCCCTGCGCCACGGCGACATCCTCGCACGCGCCGCTGTTCATATCCATTATCAGCGCACGGTAGCCGCCGATGCCGGCACGATAGAGTGCGTAAGCGGCGCTCTCGTCGTGACACGCAAGGACAATGCTGCCGCCTGCTTCGGCGCTGCGCGTCACTGTATCGGGAAATATTCTTGACGACACCAGCGAGGCGCCGTTGAAGCCGAAAAAGTACGCCGCTCTTTTTCCGCTGTAGGCGTAAACCGCGCTGCAGCCGCGCAGTTCCCACAGCACCGATTCCGAATCCGCACCCGTCGGAACAGCCGAAAACGCAAAAAGGGCGAGACAGACCAGACAAGCCAACAGCCGCTTGCCCATGCGCCTCACTCCCTTTCGATCTATTTCTTTTTTTGCGCCGCCTACGGCAGCTTATTGCAATTTATAGCAACGGAAAATGTACAAGCTCCGTTTCCGTATCCGCCGCGCCGCAGCGCACACAGACGGAAAGCGTATAGTCCGCGAACGCCTTTGTTTGCATGTGATAGGTAAAGCCGTCCTCGCAAAAGCGGTCGGCGCACACATCAACCGTTTTTGCCGCGCGGTGAAAGCCCTTGCCCATGCATTTGAGCAGGGCTTCTTTTTTTGTCCAGAGCGCGTAAAAGCAGCCCAGACGGTCACGGCTTCCGCGCAGGAGCTCCAGCTCCGCGTCGGTATAGACCACCCTGCCCATCCGCAGCGCGTCCGTCTGCCGCAGCTGCTCAATGTCGCAGCCGATTTCCTTTTCGCCCACGGCGAGCATCACCCAGTCGCCGCTGTGGGAAAGATTAAAGCACACGCCGCTTTCTGCGCGCGGTTTTCCGAATTCATCGGTAAAAATCGCGTTGTCACCCAAAAAACGGCGCAGAAGCAACCCGCCCGCTATACAACGTTTTTTGTCAGCGGGAAATCTGTATCGGGATGCTTTTTTGGCGCGTTCGGGTGAAATCAGCGGCATGTGCTCCATGGTAATCTCGTTGATATTGGTGAGATATAGCTTCATATTTTCACCGGTTTCCAAATATACTGTTGTGGGGCTCAGCGGTTGTTCAGCCTGCCGAGGCACGCGGCGCAAATGTGCTTGCCTTCAAAGGCGATGAGATCATCCTGCGCGTTGCAGAACACACATTTCGCTTCTGCTTTCTGAATGGTGATACGCGCGTCGTCCGCGTTGATTTGCAGCACGTCGCCCGGGTTAATGCTGAGGTGGCGGCGGATGTCCTTGGAGATCACAATGCGCCCCGCCTTGTCGATTTCACGGAAATTGGTGTAGATCATAAAATTCGCTTCCGTTCTGCATTTAATATCATTATTCTACCAGATTTGGGATAGTTTGTCAATTATTCCCATAAATTTTATGATATGTTGTTTTCAAAGGAACCTGTCTATGCTTAACTATATTTGGAGCTTTCTTGTCGTATGCAGCGTGATTACATCGCTTTTGCTCGGCAACACGGAGAATTTGTCGAACGCCTTCGCAGACAGCGCCGCAGACGCCATTCAGCTTTTGCTGACGCTGGCGGGCGTGATCTGCCTGTGGTCGGGACTGATGAAAATTGCCGAGCGCAGCGGGCTGAACGCGCTGATGGCGCGGCTGTTCGCGCCGCTGCTCAGGGTGCTGTTTCCGCACCTGGACAAAAACGGCACGGCGTTTGAGGCCATCACCATGAACATCAGCGCAAACCTGCTCGGCCTCGGCAACACCGCCACGCCGCTCGGACTCAGGGCGATGAAGGAGCTGCACGCGCTCAACGGCGGCCGCGACCGCGCGAGCGACGAAATGGTGCTCTTTGTGGTGATGAACACCGCCTCGCTCCAGCTGCTGCCCACTACGCTCGGAGCGCTGCGGCAGAGCAGCGGGAGCGCCGCGCCGTTTGAAATATTGGCGCCCGTCTGGATCAGCTCCGCCTGTGCGCTTGCAGCGGGACTGACCGTCGCCCTCACGGGAAACGCCCTCAGCCGTCAAAGGGAGAGAAAGCTATGCAGATGATCATGCCCGCGTTCGCGGCGGTAATCGTGCTGTTCGGACTTGTGCGGCGCGTGCCCGTGTTCGACGCCTTTCTCGAGGGCGCGCGCGAGGGCTTCCGCACCCTGTACCAAATCGCGCCCAATATTCTCGGACTCATCTTCGCGGTCAGCCTGCTGCGCACGGGCGGCGCGATCGAGGTCATCTGCCGTCTGCTGTCCCCCGCCGCGCAGGCGATCGGCTTTCCCGTGGAGGTGGTGCCGATGGCGCTTCTGCGCCCCGTATCGGGAAGCGGCTCCACCGCCCTGCTGTTATCGGTGTTTGACGCCTGCGGCCCCGACAGCTTCGCGGGGCGCGTCGCCTCTGTGCTTGCCGGCTCAAGCGAAACCACCTTCTTCGCCGTCACCCTTTACTACGGCAGCGTAGGCGTGAAAAACATCCGTCATACCCTCGCCGCCGCCATCACAGCCGATGTGACCGCCATACTGCTCAGCGCGGTTTTGGTGCGCGTATTTTTCGGATGAGCAGACCGCGAAAAAGAGCCGGAAAAGCACTTGACAGACAAATTCAACGTTTTGTATATTGAAATGTGGAAACATTTTTGTAACCACTTTGTTCGATAAAAGAAAAATGTGAAGAATTTATGAAAACATCCTCATAATCCAGCCGACGCATGCATTTTCCACACTTGGTGTTAACACTTTCAACAGAGTTTTCCACATTATATTGAAATTATAGAATTATACTGTTTGTATATTATTCTTTTGTTGAATCGTTACCGCGGACTTTTTCCGCTGACAAAATATTACAATTTTGTAAACAATCGGAGGGATCGCTGTGAACCGAAAACTGTTTGTCATGGAGGTTCTGGGCGGCGCGTTTATTGCCGTCGCCTCTCATTTTATGAGCCGTCTGTACGCCCTGTGCGACGGCGAGCTGCTCGGGATCCTCTTCGGCTCGGTCAACGGCAGCGCCTGGGAGTCGTGCAAAACACTGCTGCTCCCCTATCTGCTCTGGGCTGTGCTGGAGGTACTCACCCTGCGGCTGCGCGTTCACCGCTTTGCCGTTGTCAAAACCGCGTCGCTCTACGCGCTCGGGCTGAGCTATCTCGGCTTCCGCTCCATGGAGATGAACCCCGCCGCCGCGGGCGTGATTTGCACGGCGGCAGCGCTGGCAATGTCCTGCCTGCTGTATTGCTCGCCGCTTCCGCTGCGCTGGCTGTTCGCGCCGTCGCTGGTGCTGCTGTTCCTGTTCACGGCGCTGTATTTCAGCCTGACGCCCTTTCCGCCGCACACGCCGCTGTTCTTCGACGCCGCAACGGGAATGTACGGCATTATTCCCCGCAGCTTTGACTACGGCGCGGCGGCGCTGAACACAGTTGCCTCGTGCCAGAAATTATCATCTTAATTCCTTTATCGAATATTATTTCAGACGATAATATGGTATAATGATGGTGTATGCAAAGATTTACCACCCGTTTACGAGGTATCCGATATGAAAGACAAAATAAACGAGCAAAAGCCCGACGTTATCGCGGGCAGGAACGCCGTCAGCGAGGCCATCCGCAGCGGCAGACCCATTGATAAGATCCTGGTGGCGCGCGGCGACCGCAGCGGTGCGGTGGTGGGAATCCTCGCCAAGGCGCGCGAAAAGCAGATTCCCGTCAAGGAAGCCGACCGCACCAAGCTGGATTTCCTCAGCGGCAGCGCTCCGCACCAGGGCATTGTCGCCCTTGCCGCCGCCAAGGAATACTGCACGGTGGAGGACATCCTCGCCTACGCGCAGGAGCGCGGCGAGCCGCCCTTCCTCGTGATTCTCGACGAGCTGGAGGACCCCCACAATCTCGGCGCGATCATCCGTACCGCGGAGTGTACGGGCGTCCACGGCGTGATCATCCCCAAGCGGCGCAGCGCAAGCCTGAGCTACACGGTCGGCAAGGCGAGCGCGGGCGCAATCGAATATATGCGCGTGGCGCGCGTTACCAACATCGCCAACCTGATTGACGAGCTGAAAGAGCGCGGCGTCTGGATTTACGGCGCCGATATGAACGGCACCGACTACCTGCAATGCGACATGGCGGGCGCGTGCGCAATCGTCATCGGCAACGAGGGCAAGGGCATTGCGCGGCTGGTGCGCGAAAAATGCGACGCGATCGTGTCGCTGCCCATGAAAGGACACATCAACTCGCTCAACGCCTCGGTGGCGGCGGGCATTCTGATGTATCACGCGCTGAAGGGCAGAAACTGAGCGAAAGGACGTGTCATTATGTCGGACGATTACAAGAACAAAGACCCCGAAAAGAGAAACACACGCGACGAACGTCAACGCCCGTCGGAGCAATACCGCGCCAAGCCGAAGCTGGTGGAAATATTCAGCAACACCAGCCGCAAGCCGCGCCTGAAAAACGCCAATCCGCTGGACCTGGAAAAGCAAGCGAAAGAGGCCGGCGGCGCCAACGCCATCGTAGACGAACAGACCGCCGCCACCATGCAGACAGAGCTGCTGACGGACGGCAGCAGCGGCGAAAACGTCATCGCCTTTCCGGGCGCCATGCGGAAGCAGCCGAAGAAAGAGGAGGAGGACTACACCCGGCCGCGGCAGCAGGACAACCGCGTGGTCACCCTCGCCCCCGAATTTGACGACAATACACAATTCTCCCGCGAGGTGCTCGACGAGGTGGAGCAGTTCCGCGAATCCGGTCCCATCGAGAGCTTTGACAGCATTGACATCGACATGGACTCCGATAAACAGGAGCAGGAACGCCGCGCGCAGGAGGAAGCGGAGCATACGCGCCTTGAAAAAACGCTGAGCGCAGGACAGGCCGAAGGCGTACAGGCGGAGCACATCGTTTCCAAGGTGCCCGTCTACCGACCCGACGAGCCGGACAACCTGCTCAACGTCAAGGCGGGTCGCTTTGCTGAGGTGGTGGGGCGCGAGTATGACGCCTACAGCAACTCCAAAAATTCCGCGTTCGCACAGCGACGCAACCGCTCGGCGCCGACAAGGCCGCCGGTGGAGCCGCCCGACGACATCTCCGTCACACAGGAACGCATTCTCGGCGCAGTGGTGGGCTTCTTCTCCAAGGACGAAGCCGAAGAGCCGGCAGAACCCGAAGCTCCCAAGAGCGAGAAGCCGAAGCCTGTGGAGGACTACACCGGCAAAGAGGATGAAAAGAGCATTCAGTTTGAGCTGGACAGCAACACCGGCAAGCTGATATTCCGCAGCATCCTCTCGGGCGTGATCGCGCTTGTCGCCATTGCCATCTCCGTTATCACCCGCCTGTTCCCCGGGGAGCTCATCGGCGCTATTCCCGTAGCGCCCGCCGCCTACGCGGTGTTCAACTTCCTGCTGGTCGCCTCCTCGCTCGTGCTCAACCGCGTTTCCATGGGCAGCGGACTGGGCGCGCTCTTCCGTCTGAAGGGCAGCTCGGACTCCGCCGTAGCCATAGCAGGCTGTGCGGCGCTGGTGCAAACGGTGGTGTCGTTCTTCTTTTTGCCGGGCGACATGTCCTCCTTTAACGTCAACTACTACTGCGATATCGTACTCACGGCGTTCTTTGCCAACAACCTCGGCAAGCTCCTGCTGGTGCTGCGCGTCAAGGATAACTTCCGTTTCCTGAGCGCTGAGGGACAAAAGTACGCCGCTAAAATCTACAACAACGAAAGCATGGCGCGCCAGATGCTGAGCGGCACCCTCTCGGAAAACGACCTCATCGCCTACCAGCATAAAACAGGCTTTGCCACCAACTTCCTTAAAATATCCTACGCGCCCGACCCCAGCGAGGACATGGCGTCCCGTCTGGCGCCCATCACCGCCATCGCGGCGATCGCCGTGTCGGTGCTTTACGGAATTCTCCGCGGCAACGCGCCCGATGCGTTTAACACCTTTGCGCTGCTCACCGCGCTCTCCATTCCGATCTCCAACCTGCTGTCGGTCAACATTCCCGTGCGCAGGCTCTGCAAGACCCTGAACGACTACGACGCCATGCTGGCAGGCTTCCCCGCTATCAAGCAGTTCTGCGACAGCACCGCCATCATGATCGACGCGGAGGAGCTCTTCCCCGCCGATTACATCGACCTGCAGTGCATTCTGACCTACGAGGACTACAATGTGGATGAATCGCTGCTCTGCGGCATCGCTATCTTAAAGGAAGCGCACAACCCCATTGCCAACGCCTTTGAAGCCATTGTCAACGAAGCCAACGAAACGCTCCCCGACGTGGAGAGCGTGCTCTACGAGGACGGCCTCGGTTTGGTAGGTTGGGTCAACAGCGAGCGCATCCTGGTGGGCTCGCGCGAGCTGCTTGAAAAATACAAGGTAGAGCTTCCCGCCGAAACGGACGAGGAAAGCTACCTTGCAGAGGGCAGCCAGGTGACCTTCCTTTCCCGCGCGGGCAGAGCGGTCGCCATGCTGGTAACGCGCTACGAAGCCGACCCCGAGCTGCAGGGCGAGCTGCAGCGCGCCGAAGCAAACGGCATTTGCTTCCTGATCCGCACCACCGACTTCAACCTGACCGACGAGCAGATCGCCAAGCTGTACAATCTGTTCTACCGCAGCATCAAGGTGCTGCCCACGGGACTCGGCAGCGCGCTCAGAGAAGCCAAAAGCGTCAACGAGGAAAAGTCGCGCTCCTACCTGATCACCCGCGGCAAAACCTCCAGCCTGGCGCGCGCCATTTCGGGCTGCGTAAAAATCAGGCAGAACATTTCCATGGCAGTCGTCATTCAGATGATCGCGGTCATCCTCGGCCTGCTGATAGCGGCGCCGCTGGCGCTCTACGCAGGCGCGGGCGTCATGGGCACCCTCGAGGTATCGGTCTACGCGCTCTTCTGGGCGCTCGCCGCCATCATCGCCCCCTCCTTACAAAAGCCGTAATTGTTCCGCAGTGCGCCTTTTGATCGCCCTCGTCATGCGGAAGCTCTCACACCTCAAACGGCGCTGTATCTCGTTATGACGGTGCGCGAACCGTGCACCGTCAATCCAACTATTTTACACCCAAATACTACTCTATCAGGAAAGGTTGATTTACCGTGAAAATCGCTCCCTCACTCCTCTCGTGCGACTTCTCGAGGATGGGACAGGAAATAGAACGCATGGACAAGGCAGGCGCCGACTGGATGCACCTCGACGTGATGGACGGCCACTTTGTGCCAAACCTCACCTTCGGCGCTCCCGTTATCAAATGGGTGCGCCCCTACACCGACAAGCCCTTTGACGTCCACCTTATGATTTCCGACCCGCTTGCCTACATCGACGATTTTGCCGACGCGGGCGCGGACATCATCACCTTTCATGTGGAGTGCGACTCCGACATCAATGCCACCATCGACAAAATCAGGAGCCGCGGCATTCTCCCCGGACTTGTCATCAAACCCCGCACCCCCGCGAGCGCAGTATTTCCCTATCTGGACAAGCTCGCGCTGGTGCTGGTCATGACCGTTGAACCCGGCTTTGGCGGTCAGTCCTTCATGGCGGACATGCTGCCCAAGGTGGGAGCCATCCGCGAGGAATGCAGCCGCTGCGGCATCGACCTGCTCATAGAAGCCGACGGCGGCATTGGAGAAGCCACCGTCGCACACGCCGCCGCCGCAGGTGTGGATGTCTGCGTAGCAGGCACGGCGGTGTTCAAGGCAGAAAACGCAGCGGCAGCCATCGCC
>ONEN01000060.1:13048-27791 GCA_900316815.1 uncultured Eubacteriales bacterium
CAAAGAAACAAACCAAAGAAAAGGAGACACCCAATGGCAAAGCAAACCAAAATCATCCCTGTTGATGTGAGAGCAGACGCCGCCTATGCCGCCCTCAAGGCAGCGGTTGAAAAGCTCCGCTTCAACGTAGAGAGCAGCGACGACGCTGCCCGCACCATCAACATCACGACCCGCGTCAGTGCCTTTTCATGGGGCGAAAGAATCAGCGCCTCCGTCGGCGCCGGCGAAAACGGCGAAACCGTGGTCACGCTTGCCTCCGCGCCGAAGCTTGCCACCAACGTTGCAGACATGGGCAGAGCCAACCGCGAGCTTGAATCCATCGCCAAGGCGCTCGACGAGGAACTTCACGGCGGCGCTTCCGCCGAAACACCTGCTGCGCAACCCGCCAAAGCGAACGGCATGGACTTTGTGGCGGATGAAATCCGCAAGCTGGCGCAGCTCAAGGACGAAGGACTTCTCACCGAGGAAGAATTCACCGCCAAAAAGAAGCAGCTCCTCGGCATCTAATAAATTTTATCGCATAATAAAGCAAAGCAAAAGCACTTCCGACGATAGCCGATGTCGGAAGTGCTTATATTATACTCAAATTATTTCAATAGCAGCTATGCTATTATTCACCTATTCGTCGCAGACAGAGCCGGCAAGCACTCTGCCGTCCACGCTCAGATAGGCATATACCATCACGGCGTCGGGCGAGTCTGCCACCAGTCGGAGCTGCTTCAGATAAGTACTCGCTTTTTCTTTCAGACCGTCAGCCGTATCCTGCAGAGTTTCCTCCTGCTCCTCCGTCAGTTCGGTAATAAAGGCAAACTCATACACCAGCGCGTTACCCTGCGCGTAGACCTTACCCTCGAGAACGCCGCTGCTGACCTCGGTGGGGGTATCGCTTGCAACGATAAATGCGTCCAGCTTATTCTGCGTTGCCGTATCGTTAGCGTCAATGGAGTCGTCCACAGCCAAAACAACGCCCTCCTCATTCACAATGGAATGGTCGGCAGTCGTGGTGCGGCCGGATTCCGTTCCGCTCGACTCGGTGCGGCCGGATTCCGTTCTGCTCGACTCGGTGCGGCCGGATTCCGTCCGGCTCGAAGAGTAGTACGAGCTCTCCGTGTCGGAGGATTCCGTGCCGGAGGATTGCAAATCACCGATGATTGAGCTGATATCAAACACGGGATTTGAGCTGTCTCCACCCGTCTCGGAAGAGGCAACGCGTGATTTTGTCTCGGCCGGCGGTTTGGGATTGCCGCCGAAGATCATAATCGCCGCCACAACACCGCCGCCAATCAGCAGCACCGCAGCAACAATAACAATGATGATCAGCGGAAGCGTGTTTTTCTCGGGCGGCAGCGAACCGTTGCCCTTTCTTGTTCCGCCTGCCTGCGAGGGCTGATTGTACTGCTGAAACTGCTGTGCAAAATCGGGAGAGGACTGCTTTGCCGCCGGCTGTCCCTGCTGTGCGGTCGGCTGCCATGCGCCCGGCCGGTTCTGCTGCGCGGGCGGCTGCCATACGGTCGGCTGCTCCTGCTGCGCGGGCGGCTGCCATGTGCTCGGCTGCTCCTGCTGTACGGTCGGCTGCCATACGGTCGGCTGCTCCTGCTGCGCGGGCGGCTGCCATGTGCTCGGCTGCTCCTGCTGCGCGGGCGGCTGCCATACGGTCGGCTGCTCCTGCTGTACGGTCGGCTGCCATATGGTTGGCTGCTCCGCATTGGGATTCACATCATTTTTTTCAATCTTTGCGCCGCAGTTGCTGCAAAACGGCTGACCCGGCCGCAAAGGCTGAAAGCATTTAGGACAATTCACTTGTTACCTCCATTCTGAATAAAGTATTTATTGGTTTTCGATTTAATCAACAAGATATTGATAAATCGTTACGTTACGGCTGTCTGTGACGAGTATCTGCAAAGCAGCATCGGTCACACCGCTTTCCTGTCTCATGTCGTATACCATTCTGTCCATGTTACCGCTCAGCTTGCTGAAGGATTCATTCAATACCGTAAAGTACTCCATCTGGTTATCATCCGCCGCGCTTACATCTACTTTATAGTGTGCAATCAGCAGATTACGCTCTGCTGTAACGGTAAGACGCACATGATTATCACCGTATGATTTCAGCTCCTCCACCAGCTCGGACGTCTGCGCGTATGCCGCAAGCTTTTCAGCTGCGGAGAGCGGTAATGTTGTCGGCTCTATGGTCGTTGGCTCTACCGTTGTCGGAGGCTCCGTTACAGCGGCACTTGCAGATTCCGAAGCACCGCTCGCAGCTGCTTGGTTCTGCGTAAATCCCGCAACGGTAGACGGCGGTTCGCTCTCGTCCATCATGGTAGTTGTAACGGCGCCGGCGTTCGACTTGGTTGTTTTCGGCTTGCGCTGTTTCAGCATAAAAAAACCCGCTACGGCAAGACAAAGCAGCAGAACGGCAATAAGCACAATCAGCGTCATTTTATTTTTCTTATTTTCCTCACTCGGCAAAACTTCCTCGCCTTTAAACACGAAGTCGCTGTCCACCAGCACCGTGCTCTGAAAGGATACGCCGCAGTTCGGACATTTTCTGTGACCCTTGCGGACCTGGCTATGGCATCGAGGGCATCTCATAAGAAATCCTCCTTGCAGATTCAAATTCTTAGGAACAGTTTACCCCTTATTATACCCTATTTAATTTTATAATGCAATCATTTTACGCTTATTTTCAGAAAAACTACACATTTAGCCACAACCTCTGCCTGCAAACAAAGCAGACAAGCCGTCGTTTGACAGACAGCGACGGCTTGCGGCAGATAATTACGAGGAAACCCCCATAATAATCGTGACGATGCGAAGGATAAACAAAACGAAGGCTACCCACATAACGGGGTGGATATCTCTGATTTTACCCGTGATGACCTTAAGGGCGACCCATGCGATGATACCGAACATAATGCCGTTTGCGATGGAATAGGTAAAGGGCATTGTGATGATGGCGAAGAAACCGCCCACGGTGTCGGCGATGTCGGATTCAAAATCCATCTTGGTGACGTTCTTGAGCATCAGCAGGCCGACGAACACCAGCGCGGGAGTGGTGGCGAACGAAGGGATCGCAAGGAAAATCGGATAAAGCGGAAGCGCAAGAAGGAACAGAACGGCGGAGGAAAGCGCGGTCAGACCGGTCTTGCCGCCCTCTGCAACGCCCGTGGTGGACTCAACATAAGAGGTAACGGTGGAGGTGCCCAGGCAGGCGCCACCGACGGTGCCGAGAGCGTCCGCCATCAGCGCGCGGCCGACTCTGGGGAGCTCGCCCTTTTCGTCGAGCAGATTACCCTCCTGCGCCACGCCGATGAGCGTGCCGACGGTGTCGAACAGATCGACAAACAGGAACGCGAACACGATGACCGCAAAGTTAACGAAATTGGAGGCAACATAGCCGAAATCAAACTTAAAGAAGGTGGTGGTCGCCATGGACTGCACCGGCGCGAACACCGCATAGTTATTGAAATCGGGAATCAGTGAAGTACCCCGGTACCAGCCGGTAAGCTGCGCGATAATGCCGAGGATCCAGACAGAGAGGATACCGATGAGAATGGAGCCCTTCACCCTGAAATGCCAGAGCGCGGCAATGATGATAACGCCTACCAGTGCCAGCACAACGGGCGCGGAGCCGATGTCGCCGAGTTTGACAAGGGTAGACGACTGCACCGCCTGACCGTCGTAGTAAGCGTCCGTGCTCACAATACCCGCGCCCTTGAGACCGACGATAACGATGAACAGACCGATACCGGCAGAGATGCCGAGCTTGAGGTTTTTCGGAACCTTGTTGACCAGTGTCTCTCTGAATTTGAAAACAGAAAGAATGATAAAGATAACGCCTTCGCACAGAATCGCAGTCAGTGCGACGCGCCACGGGTCGGTAATACCCTGACTTGCCAGCTGCGGCACAACGGAAAACGCGAAATACGCGTTAAGACCCATGCCCGAGGCGAGAACAACGGGGTAGTTGGCAAAGAACGCCATGATCATCGTGGCGAATGCCGCAGAGATAGCGGTCGCCGCAAAAATAGCGTCCGATGGCATGCCCGCCGCCGAAAGAATGCCGGGGTTTACGGCGAGAATGTACGCCATAGCCAGAAATGTGGTAAGACCCGCAATGAGTTCGGTTCTGACGGTGGTACCATTCTCTTTCAGCTTGAATAATTTTTCCATAGAATTTCCCTCCTGAAAATTTTTCGCGGAATTTGTCAAATTCCCTCCATCTATACATTATATACAATAATTCTTCGATTTGCAATAACTTATTAGAATATACCGAAAAATCTTGTCGGCGCATACCGGAGCAGCCGCCTGACAAAACAAAAGACGGAGAGGAAACCCTCTCCGTCCCGATAATGACATTTTGTGTCTTATTTATTATTTTTTTGCAGCCTTTTTCTTGGCGGGCGCCTTCTTTACGGAAGCCTTCTTCTTGGGAGCCGCTTCCTCAACGGCCTTCTCAGCCGCCTCGGGCGCTTCCTCAACAGCCTTTTTAGCCGCCTTGGGTGCTTCCTCAACGGCCTTTTTAGCCGCCTTGGGCGCTTCCTCAACAGCCTTTTTAGCCGCCTTGGATGCTTCCTCAACGGCCTTTTTAGCCGCCTTGGGCGCTGCTTTCTCAGCCGCTTTCTTTGCCGCCTTAGGAGCCTTCTCAGCCGCTTTCTTCGCCGCCTTGGGTGCTTCCTCAACAACCTTCTCAGCCGCCTTGGGTGCTTCCTCAACAACCTTCTCAGCCGCCTTGGGTGCTTCCTCAACAACCTTCTCAGCCGCCTTGCCGCCTTGGGTGCTTCCTCAACAGCTTCTTCAACCGCCTTGGGTGCTTCCTCAACAGCTTCTTCAACCGCCTTGGGCGCTTCCTCAACAGCTTCTTCAACCGCCTTGGGTGCTTCCTCAGCAGCTTCTTCCGCCGCCTCGGCAGCCGCTTCTACAGCCTCTTCCTCTTCGGGCTCTTCCTCTTCAACAGGGGGCTCCGGAACGGGAAGCTCTTCCTTGAGCTTGTAGTAGGTGACGCCCAGCGGAGGCAGGGTGATCGCCATGCAATAGTCAAGGTCATGCTCCTTCTCGTTGATGGCCATGATGTCGCCCTCGTTCTTGATACCCGTGCCGCCGAATTCCTCGGACTCGGAGTTGAATACCTCCTCATAGATACCGTAAACGGGAACCGCTACGCGATAGTTCTCGCGGGTAACGGGCTGGAAGTTGCAGACAACCAAAATCTCGCTGCCGTCGAGCGCGATTCTGCGGAACGCGATGACGCTGTACTGATAGTCGTCGAGCGCAACCCAGCGGAAGCCGTTCCAGTCGTAGTCATTCTCGTGCATGGCGGGCGTGTCGAGATAGAACTTGTTCGCGGTGGCGAAGAAGTGCTGCAGCTGACGATGCTTCTCATAGTCGAGCAGGTTCCATTCAAGCTGGGTGTTGGCGTTCCACTCGTCGAACTGACCTATTTCACTGCCCATGAACATCAGCTTCTTGCCCGGGTGAGCGAGCATGTAGGAAACAAAGCCGCGGACGCCCTGGAATTTCTGGTCGTAGCCGCCGGGCATTTTATTGATAAGCGAACCCTTGCCGTAAACCACCTCGTCGTGAGAGATGGGCAGCATGAAGTTTTCGGAGAACGCGTAAACCATGCTGAAGGTGAGGGTGTCGTGGTGATAATTTCTCCACAGGGGATCGAGCGAGATGTAGGACAGCATGTCGTTCATCCAGCCCATGTTCCACTTGTAGTCGAAGCCGAGACCCAGTCCCTCGATGGGATAACGGGTAACGTTCGGCCATGCGGTGCTCTCCTCTGCGATCATCATCACTTCGGGATAGAACATATGGATAACATTGTTGAGCTTCTGCAGGAAGTCAACCGCTACGAGGTTCTCTCTGCCGCCGTAGGCGTTGGCGATCCACTCGCCGTCCTTGCGGTTATAGTCGAGATAGAGCATGGAGGCAACCGCGTCAACACGGATACCGTCGATGTGGTACATATCCAGCCAGAAAATCGCGGAGGAAATCAGGAAGCTGGTGACCTCATACAGTCCTCGTACTCATAGCAGCCCGTACCGTCAAAGCGCGCCAGACCGTGCGCGTCCTTGGGGAAGTGCGCGGGAACCCAGTCGAGAATAACGCCGATGCCCTCCTGGTGAGCGCGGTCAACGAAATACATCAGATCCTTCGGCTCGCCGTAACGGGAGGTAGCGGCATAGTAGCCCGTTACCTGATAGCCCCAGCTGCCGTCAAAGGGGAACTCGGTGAGCGGCATGAACTCGATGTGCGTGTAGCCCATCTTCTTCACATAGGGAATCAGCTCGTCCGCCAGTGCGCGATAGCTGTAGAAATTGCCGTCCTCATACTTCTTCCAGGAACCTGCGTTTACCTCGTAAACGTTGATTGCCTGCGTCTTGTGGGGATGATCCTTTTTCCACTGTCCCCATGCGCTGTCGTTCCACGGATAGTCATAAATATGATAGGTACGGGAAGCGTTGTCGGGACGGGTCTGGCAGTGGAACGCATAGGGGTCGGTTTTCAGAATGCGCTCGTTCCAGGGAGTCTCTACGCAGTACTTGTAGCACGCAAACTCCCAAACGCCGGCAACAAACAGTTCCCAAACGCCCGAGTCGGAAATACGATACATGAAGTGCTCGTCGGGGTTCCAATCGTTAAAATCACCCACTACGGAAACGGATTTCGCGTTCGGCGCCCAAACTCTGAAAACAACGCCCTGGCGGCCGTCCCAGTTCTCAAAGTGAGATCCGAGGAAATGGTAGGCTCTTGCTGCCTCACCCTGCAGAAATTGTTCAAGCGGGGGTCTGTTGTCATTAATTGAAAAAGCCATAATATACCTCATTTCTTAAAGATTAGGATTGAGTACCTGTAAATACGCTGTGAATAAAATTTACAACTATTTATTATATTATACCCAATATTATCCAAATTTACAAGTAGTAAATCTATTTTTTATGTAAATATTTTTAGACAATTTTGTACATCCGTCGAAAAATTTCGTTATTTTGCACACTTTTCTCTGATGATTTTTGTATGGTAATCCGCACCGCAGGGTTTCACGCGCTCATACGCCAGCGCGGCGAGGTCGGTGGCGCGGATATCCGCGCGCAAAAAATCAACATTCCGTCCGCTGCGCAGCGCCCTCGCAACGGAGGTCACCACCTCGGCGCGGCAGTTTTTCAGCAGCCTTGCGCCCTCGTCGGTAAAGCCCAGCACGCGCACATAATCCGCCCGGCGCGCCTGCAGCTCCTCGGTGATCCCCAGCGCGGCGCAGCAGAGAATACGGCGCAGACGCGCATGGGTATACCGCTTTGTTTTGACGGCGCGCAAAATTCCCTCCAACGAGGTCTCCGCCGCCACGGCTGCGGCAAGGCGGTTCTCCAGCCCCTCGCCCACCTCGGGCAGCGCGCGGAAATCCGCGGCTGTCATTGTCCGCAATTTGAACAGCGCCGCCCGTTCCCAGTAGCAGGGACAGGTGATCTCGCGCGGCGCTTCGGGCATATAGGGCGCCGTTTCTCCGCCGCAGCGGAGCCGCTCGCGCAGGAGGGACGCGGACATAAATCCGTCTGTCGCCTCGCCGCTGTCATGCGCTGCGCCTACGCGCCGAACGGGCAGGGGCACTATCCCGCTGCCGCTCAGGGCGCGGATATACTCCACCGCGAGGATATTATTGGGAGAGGTCAGCCTGTCTGCCGCGCCGCCGCCGCAAACCGCTCTGACAGCGCGCTCCACCGCCTGCGGATAATACGCGCCCTCTTTCATCTGCGCGGCGACAAGGGCGTTGACCTCCGCGTTGTTCATCGCGTCGGCAGCCGCCTGCAGGAGCGCGGGGTCGTCGTCCTCGCAGCCGAAGGCGAGGTGACGGACATCCGCAAACGAAGCGGCGACACGGACGCCGCCCTGCGCGAACCGCTGCGCGTTGGCAACGGCATAGACCGCAGGCAGCTCCGCGACTAAATCCGCGCCGTGGCGCAGAGCGACGGCAGCGCGCTCAAACTTGGAGCAGACCGCCGCCTCGCCGCGCTGGGTAAAGCTGCCCGACATCACGGCGACAACAGGCTCTCCCGTCAGCTGACGGGCTTTCTGTAATAAGTACGCGTGACCGTTATGAAAAGGATTGAATTCACAAATAATTGCAACTGCCATATCTTTTGATTGAGTGTGAAGTGTGGAGTGTGGAATTTTGGTCGGGCAGGCTGTTCGCGTTTGAACAGCCTTTTGTGCCCGACTGAATTAGTAAACTTGTTGCAGGTGGAGCAAGTAAAATCATTAAACACTTAAAAAGAGAATGTTATAGAAATTAACAGTATTACTTGCTCCATCTGCTCCAGCCAAATTGATTGGTTGTCAGTGGCAGCGTGCCGCTGCTGTCAGTCCGCGCTAACAGTGTTTGGTCGTAACTTCACCGTTCCTGCACGCGTTCAGACGCGGGAGCAAACTGTTAAGCTGCTGTTAAACGTTAGTTGCGCGGATTAGGGGTCGCGACACGCGACCTTTGGAGGGCGGTTACGTCTCTCACGTTGACTCTGCCGTCGCCGTTCATATCCGCTGCCGCGAGAGCGGGAATATCCAGCTGCTGCATCTCCGCCAGATACCGCTGCAGCTGCGTGGCGTCCTGAATGGTCACATTGCCGTCGCCGTCCACATCGCCGCGCAGTACCGCCGACAAATCATAGAAGGTGACGTTATCCTTTGCGTTGGCATAGGTCTCCGCCGCCGTTCCGCTGCTGCCGTATACCGTGACGGACGGCACGCCGTCCACCGCCGTGTCGGCGATTTCCGTTACCGACGACGGAATAACAAGCGAGGTGAGCGAGGTGCAGTTTTTAAAGCTGTCGCTGTCGATTCTTTTCACGGTGCCGGGGAGCACTACCTCCTGCACATCCGTATTTGACACAAACAGCTTGCCGACGGATACAACCGGCTCTCCCTCAAAGGTATCGGGCACAGCCAGCTTGGCAGGCATAGTCTTGCCGTCGTACTGATACGCCTCATAGCCCCCGTAGGTGCTGTTGTAGCGGAACGAAAACAGGCTGGTTCTCTCGGTGACGGTACAGGCGCGCGGCACATCCATATTATAGCCCGCTTCTACCATGTAGTAGGTCTCTCCGTCGTACACCATCGCGTTTTTGTGATTGCTTCCTGCCGTTGCGCTGCGGTTGCCGTTGCGCTCCCATGCGTCCATGCCGAGCAGCTTCGCCATTGTGATAATGCCCTCGGTGGAAGCCCAGCAGTCGCCGCCGCCGTGGACCACCATCTCCTCGAAGGTGTAGTATTGCCAATCGTATTCCCTGTCGCCGATAAAGCGCCCGATGACCTCCAGCTTCTCCCTTGTGGTCATGCCGTCGGTGATGTTCGCGTCAAGATAATCGCGCACCGTCCTGTCGGCGTAAACCGACGCGTAATTGACTACGTTGACCGTGACATAATAGCTCCTGCCGTCTGCGGTGACGGTGGCGCCGAATGTTCCGAATCGGGGGTCGTGGGTGACGCGATACAGCGTTTTCTCCTCATGCGGTTCGGTATAAATCCAGCCGTCGGTGTACCAGTACCTTGTGTCGATACGCGGGCGCACCGTCGCTCCCGAACAGTCGAGGTACCACGAGGACACCGCCACATCGGACGCGCCCTCCACCGCAAAGGTGAAGGCCTGCGGATATTCATCGGGAATGGACAGCGCCGCCGCGTCGGTATCCGACAGCGCGTACAAGGTGACCTCGGTCGCGTTGATTGTCTGCTCAGCCGCCGAAGCGGTAAAGGGCAGAGCGGCAAACAGCAAGCAAAGAACGCTCACCGCCGCCGTAACTGATAATATTGTCTTTTTGCCTGCCATAGTTACGCCTCCCTGCGCACGACGGGCGCGCAAATAGTATTACCGATTGAGGACGGAAAACACATTGATTGTCCGTTCTCCCTTATCCTTTTTCAATTTCCCGTGTCAGTAATGGACATACATGCGGGACGGTTCGGGGTCGCTGCCCTGCACCATGCAGAAGAACTCCCAGCCGTACCGCTCATAGAAGCCCGTATGGTCGGTGATGAGATACAGCGGCGAAATGCCCTTGGCGCGCAAATCCTCCACCGCCATGTTGAGCAGCCTGCCCGCGACGCCCTGACCGCGGCAGTCCTCCTCGGTGTAGACGGCGCAGACGTTGGGAGCCAGATCCTTCCGCTCGTGGAAGTCGTTCTCAATAACGCCCAAGCCGCCGATAATCCTTTCACCGTCCGCGCAGAGGTACCAGCCGTACTCGGTCTGACCGCTCAGGTATTCGTTCATACATGCCAGATACGCCTCTGCGGGCACTCCCCATTTGGAATGGAACCATTCCGCCGCAGCGTCCCGAACGGCAGGACGCTCGCGCAAGGTGAAATAATCATACTGTTTTTTGTTCATATTCTTTCTCCTTTCAGTCGGCTGAGCCGACAATCGATCCACCCGCGTGTCGCGGGAGCCAATCCGCGCAACAAACGTTGTCAGCAACTTAACCTCATGCTCCCGCGTCATAAGGCGGCGTTTAGAGAAGGCGTTGCTACATGCACTCTATCCAAAGCCGCACTGAGAGCCGAGGCACTCGGCCGTGCGCCGAGGGCGCTTTCTCCGGCAACGTGACGTTGCATCCAATCCGCGCAGCAAACGTTGTCAGCAACTTAACCACTAAATTCCGCGTTATGACGCGGCGTTTGTCCGACCTTTTGCTAAACCGACTTCTCCAAAGCCGCACTGACAACCGGGGCACCCGGTCATTTTACGTTGCGGTTAATGAATCTGGTTCTGCGTTTGGAATAGATGATTTTCTGACCGGTATACAGTCCGTAATAGCCCGAGAGCATAAAGGAAATGCAGACCGCCACGGCGAACATCACCAAGCCCTGCGAGCCGAACATCTCTACCGAGAGAATGATGGAAGCAATCGGACAGTTGACCACCGCGCAGAACAGGGCGATCATGCCCACCGCCGCCGAAAACGCAGGAGGCAGTCCGATCATGCCGCCCACGAGGGAGCCGAAGGTCGCGCCGATAAAGATGGTCGGAACGATTTCGCCGCCCTTGTAGCCGAAGCCGATGGTTATCGCGGTAAAGATGATTTTCAGAATAAAGTCATACGGCAGCACCGCCTTGCCGGAGAGCGTCTGCGCAATCGTCTCCGCGCCCGTGCCGGAGTATCTCGTGCCGATGAGGAAGGTCAGCAGCACGATTACCGAGCCGCCGGCGAGCAGCCGCAGGTACTCGTTTTTGAGAACCTTTGCCGCCAGCTTGTGCGTCCACTCCAGCGCCAGACAGAACAGAATGCTCACCACCGCGCAGCCGACGCCGATCACAGCGGTCAGCAGCACCGACTTTACATCAAGGTCGGGAATCCTGCCGATAGCAAACGCGGTCTCCTTCAGCCCGAACAGCTCCGTCATCCGGAACGCCGTCAGCGCCGATACCAAGCACGGCACAAACGAGCTGTAATACATTATGCCGACGGAAATAACCTCCATGGCGAATATCGCCGCCGTCACGGGCGTTCCGAACAGCGCGGAGAACAGTCCGCTCATGCCGCACATGATCGCCATGTGCATGTCCTTTTCATCAAGGCGGAACAGCCTGCCGATAAAGCTGCCGAGCGTGCCGCCGAGCTGCAGGGCTGCTCCCTCACGTCCCGCCGAGCCGCCGAACAGGTGCGTCAGCGCGGTGGAGATGAAGATGACAGGCGCAAGCATTATGGGCAGCTTGCCGTCCGTTCGCACCGAATTAATGATCAGGTTGGTATCCGCGTGTCCCGACAGCTTGGTAACGCGGTACAGGAACGCGATAACCAGACCGCCGAGCGGCAGAAGATAACACAGCCACGGCATATCGTTCCGCCATGCCGTCACATAGTCGATCGTATACCGGAACGCGGTGCCCACACAGCCGCCCAGCAGACCCGTGAGCGTGGCGAACAGTATCCACTTGACAAATGAAAACGCGTATTGCCGCACCCGCGCGGCATTATGCGCAATAAGCTTTTTTACGTCTTCCATATTAACACCCTTTTTCATTATACCACACCCGATATGCCTTTGAAAAGAGGGCATTTTAATGATAGCTGAAAGTTGCGTTTCGCTCGAAAACGCATGGCTTACCGATGTACTTACTTACCGGCCGAAACTGTCCGCTGTCTATTGTAAATTTCCTCGCTGCATACAGGCTTTTCTCTTTTCAAATCGGTTTATCCATGCTATAATAGAGACAAACAGTTAAAAGGAGATGGCAACATGTTCAAAAAAGCTTTGGCAATCATTATTACCGTTTGTCTGGCAGGGCTGAGCGCGGGCGGCTGCGGCAATTCCGTCGGAAGTACTCCCGACGAGGCGTCTTCCAAGGCATCCGCCGAAACCACGGCGGCGCCCACCGCAGCAAAGGCAGAAACCAATCTTCCCAAGCCCGATATGACAAAGTGGCAGTACAACGAGGAGGACAAGGCGTATTATCAGCTCGGCATCGACTATTGCGAAAAGCCCGTCGATAAAAACTTTGAGCAGCTGGCTATCGTCGTTCCCGCCGCCTACATGGACGCGACCGACAACGGCGACGGCACCTTCACCTGCAAGCTGAACGAGAGCGCGACGGTGAACGGCTACACCGCCTCCACGGCTCCCATCGCCATACCCATTGACACGCCCTTCTACGCTCCCGCGCATACGGTGACCGAGTATCAGGCGATGTGGGAAGGCGTGACGGAATTTATTGAGAACGGCATGGTGTATGTTTATCCCGGCTGCCGCGGCATGGATCACGGCGCGCCCGCAGGCGTTACCGACCTCAAAGCAGCCATCCGCTATCTGCGCTACTGCGACGATGTAACGGCAGGCGACGCGGAGCGTATCTTTGTACATGGCACGAGCGGCGGCGGCGCGCAGGCGGCGATTCTCGGCGCGTCGGGCGACAGCAGCCTGTATGACCCGTATCTCAAGGCAATCGGCGCGGTGCAGGGCGTTTCGGACGCGGTGGCAGGCGTGATGAGCTGGTGCCCGATCACCGATTTGGACACTGCCAACGCGGAATATGAGTGGATGATGGGCTGCACGCGCACGGGACGCACCGCGGAGCAGCAGGCGATTTCCGACGGACTGGCGAACGCGTTCCCCGTGTATCTCAACAGCGCGGGCTTTACCGACAAGGACGGCAAGGCGCTGACGCTCGAGAAATCCGAGGAGGGCATTTATCAGGCGGGCAGCTATTACGACTACGTCAAAAGCGAAATCGAGCGCTCTCTCAACAACTACCTGTCTGACACCAACTTCAAAACCGTGTCTGTGGACGAGTACATCAACAGACTGAACAAGGACACAAAATGGGTCAACTACGACAAGGCCACCAATACGGCGACCATCACGAGTATTGCGGATTTCGCCAAGTGCTGCAAGCAGGCTTCGGAGTTCGTTGTTGCCTTTGACCCGCCGACCACCTCTATTACACTGTTCGGCTTCGGCGACGGCAAGGGCGTCCACTTTGATAAAATCCTCGGCGACGTCCTCGCGGAGCAGCACAGCGAATACGCCTACGCCTACGCGAATGATTTAAAAAGAACCGACAGCTACGGCAACACGGTCGAGCAGCGCCTGAATATGTACACGCCGCTCTATTATCTCATGCCGACCCGCGAAGGCTACGGCACCGCTACCGTCGCGAAATACTGGCGCATCCGTTCGGGCATCAAGCAGACACAAACCTCCGTTACAACCGAAATCAACCTCGCGCTCGCGCTTGAGCACTGCGACGGTGTGGAGAGCGTTGACTTTGAAACCGTTTGGGAGCAGGAGCACGGCATGGCGGAGCGCAGCGGCTACTATAAGGTCAACTACATCGAATGGATCAATCAGATAACCAAATGACGGGAACGCTGAGCGGCTATTCCCGGACACAGCGTATTCCGATCATCACATAAAATGACAACGGGCAGAAAGGCTTGTATTCACAGCCTCCTCTGCCCGCTTTATTTTTATTCTTTATAGTATGCCCGCTGTCAGCAGCCTTTTGCCCCATCGTCCGCCTGTCTTAGCGCGTTCTTTCATGCTTCTTTTCCGCTCTCATGCGGATCAGACCGATCGGGATCAGCAGCGCGCCCAGACCGCCGAGCAGAAATATCGGCCAGATCAGCTGACCTGTCTGCGGCAGCTTGCCGCCTTCCGGCTTCTCGGGCGTCACGGGCTTATCCGCGCTGAATTTCGGCTCGGATACGACCGCATAGGTGAGCTGTCCCGCTGTAACCTGCGGCACGCTGATCAGATACGGCTCAAAGCGATAGCTGCTGTTGACCGCCCCGGTGCGGACGACCAGATACATGCCCGCCTCCAGTTTATCAAACACAAGCGTCCCCTTGGCGTCGGTCGTTTGGGAAGCAAGATAGTCCTTGCTTTTTTCCACTGCCTCGTAAATCGCCATCGCCTTTTCGCGCAGCTGCATGGAGGTCAGCGCGCCCCAGTCGCAGTCAAAGGACTGATAGGCGGGCAGCAGGGTGTACTGCAAAAGCGGTTTGCCCTCTGCTCCCGTCACGCGGGCGGACGCGATCTTCGCAATCGAGTAGGTGTCGCCAGCCAGAGCGGTTTTGCTGCCGCCGTCCTCGTAGGTACACTGCAGCGTCAGGCTGCACGCGTTGTCCTCGGCGCCGGCGCAGGGAAATGAAAGGGCGCAGAACGCAAAAACGAGAAGTCCTGCCAACAGACAGACAAGCTTATTCGGTTTCATCAGGACTCCTTCTTTCTTTGCTTACATTTTTTG
>ONEN01000036.1 GCA_900316815.1 uncultured Eubacteriales bacterium
CTCGTACGCTTCCTCGTCCTCAAAGGGTTCCTCAAAGTCGCCCTCGTACGCTTCCTCATCCTCAAAGGGTTCCTCGTAGTCGCCCTCGTACGCTTCCTCGTCCTCAAAGGGTTCCTCAAAGTCGCCCTCGTACGCTTCCTCGTCCTCAAAGGGTTCCTCGTAGTCGCCCTCGTACGCTTCCTCGTCCTCAAAGGGTTCCTCGTAGTCGCCCTCGTATGCTTCCTCGTCCTCAAAGGGTTCCTCGTAGTCGCCCTCGTAATATTCTTCCTCTTCGCCCTCAAGCGGCTCTGCGTTATCGGGGTCTATTGTAGCGTTCTGTCCGCCGTCATCAGCGGCATATGCATCGTCATACGCGCTGTCATCGTACTCGTCCGGCTCGGCATACTCGCCGTCATCGTATTCTTCCGGCTCGGCGTATGCGTCGTCATATTCGCCGTCATCGTATTCTTCCGGCTCGGCGTACTCGTCGTCATATTCGCCGTCGTCGTACTCTTCCGGCTCGGCGTACTCGTCGTCATATTCGCCGTCGTCGTACTCCTCCTGCTCGGCGTATGCGTCGTCATATTCGCCGTCATCGTACTCACCCGGCTCGGCGTATGCGTCGTCATATTCCCCGTCGCCGTACTCCTCCGGCTCGCTGTATTCCGCGCCGTCGGCAGGCTGATACTGCTCAGACTCGTCGTTTTTCCCGGCGTTCTCCGCCGCTAAAGCCTCATTTTGTTCCATGATTGTGTCGTCCATACGGTTACCCCCATCATGTTCCTGATTAACGGCGGCCGCCCGTAAAGGGCGGCTTCCGATTTCGGGCGCGTCTGCGTGCTATATCGTTCAGCGACCCTCTGTTTCAGCCAAAAGGCGCTCAATGTCCTCGTCCGAATATTTTCTGACGGGCGTATCGCTGTCGTCGTTCGTATCGAAATCGTCATCATTAAGATAACGGCTGAGTCTGTCCTCTGAGGATTTCTTATCCTCCGTCTTTTCCGAATCGGGACGCTTCAGCTCTGGCTTCTCGGGAATGGGACGCTCTTCCTTCGCGCTCTCCGCCTTTTTCTCCGGCTCGGCAGCGGCAGCCGCCTCCTTCTTGCGGGCATCCTCCGCTTCCTTGCGGGCAGAGCTGTGCGCGTAGATGTCTACATACTCGCTCTTATCCTCCGTCTCGGCGGGCTTGGTCTTGTCCGCAGAGAGGTCCTTCCGCTGCAGGCGCTTGGGCGCGGGAGCGTCGTCCTTGGACGTGTCGGCATGTGCGCCGCCCTTAGAACGGAGGTGGTACTTGCCGAACAGCTCCTCCAGAATCTTATCATTCTCGGACTTCTTGCTGAGCTTGCCCGATTCCTTCAGGCTCTTCGCAATGCGCAGACCCACCTTGATCAGGATGATAAGGAGAATAACGGAGCCGACAACAATGGCAATGGGAATCAGCCTTCTCCACGGGAAGACGCGGTTCGCCTTCACGGAATTGGCAACCCCTGCCAGCGCCGCGTAATCGTCCGCCGTTACGCTGCCGTTGTTGCGGCAGAGCGTCAGCGTAATATTTTTACCGCTGTAGACAGTCGTCGCCTGGTACTGTCTGCTGACAGTGCCCGACATGTCCATCGCGTTCATATCCAATAAGAGCCACACAAGGCCGCTGTCTGCCTGGTCGGGCGTACACGCGCTGTACTGCACCACCGCGTCTGTGCCGCCGAGGAAGCTGCGCCCCATCTCGGCAATATCCTCATCCGACATCTCGTTGAAGTCCTGCGCGTCGGTGTCCAGATAGGACAGGGTGAGGGTAACGCTGCCTTCCGGATCCATCGCCTGGAGGTAGCTGTCTCCATCGCGGAAGTCGCGCATGACGGCGTCGTAGCTTAAATGATGTTGTTTGAAGTAAGGATCGGAAATCTCCGAGGAGCGCGTCACTGCCGACATATCATCGGGCAGCGTAAGCTGTAAATTGTCGCATTCCTTTACGACCATCTGGCTGCCGGCAGCAAAGCCCGGCATACAGGATGCAGCGGCCGTCAGCACACAAAACGCCGTTGCAAGCAACCTTCCCGTCCATTTTTTACTCATACTGATTCCCCCAAAGGATGATTGAATTCGTTCTGTATCTTTCATAAGACTACACACTAATTCATTATACATAAATCATCAGAGAAATACAAGCATATTCCGACAAAAATTTTTTCTTTTTCGAAAAAAGTTCCCGTAATTCCCGCGCAAGACGCCGTTACAGTCAAAAGGAAGCGCACAAAACCGCCACGCGCAAACAAAGCCGAAGGGTTGTTCCCTCCGGCTTTGCCGTAAAGCGTCTTCGCTTAGATAATATGACCTTTGGAGCGAATAACGTCGATAACCTGATCAACGTACTTCTCGCACTCTTCGTCGGTGTCCGCCTCAACCATGACGCGGATAACAGGCTCGGTGCCCGATTCTCTGAGAAGAATTCTGCCGTTGCTGCCAAGCGCTTCCTCTACCTTCTTGACCTCCGCCTGTACGTCGGGGTCGTTCTTGGCGTCGGGCTTGGACTGAACGCGGACATTCTTGAGCACCTGCGGATACATCACCATGGGAGCCGCCAGCTCGCTCATGGGCTTTTCCTTCGCCAGCATGACTTCCATCAGCTTGAGGGAGGTCAGAATGCCGTCGCCCGTGGTGGCGTACTTGGAGAAGATGATGTGACCCGACTCCTCGCCGCCGATGCGGTTGCCGGTCTTGACCATGTTTTCATAGACATACTTGTCGCCGACCTTGGTCTTGTCGTACTCGATGCCCATCTTGTCAAGCGCCTTGAAGAAGCCGAAGTTGCTCATGACGGTGGCAACTACCTTGTTGTTGAGGAGCTTGCCTCTCTCCTTCATGTAGCAGCCGTAGATATAGATGATATGGTCGCCGGTGACTACATTGCCCTTCTCGTCCACCGCGAGGCAGCGGTCGGCGTCGCCGTCGTAAGCAAAGCCGATGTCGAGGCCGTTGTCCACAACGAACTTCTGCAGATGCTCGATGTGGGTGGAGCCGCAGTCGGTGTTGATGTTGTAGCCGTCGGGGTTATCGTTCATGACATAGGTCTTGGCGCCCAGCGCGTCGAACACGCCCTTGGCGATCTGCCAGGCAGCGCCGTTGGCAACGTCGAGGCCGACCTTAATGCCCTTGAAGCTGTATTTGCTCATGGAAATGAGGTAACCGATGTAGCGGTTGCGGCCTGCCACATAGTCTACCGTGCGGCCGATCGCCTCTCTCTGCGCAACGGGGATCTCGATCTTGTCGTCGATGTATTCCTCAACCTTGAGCAGGGTTTCCTCCTCCATCTTCTCGCCCTTGCTGTTGAGCAGCTTGATGCCGTTGTCGTAGAAGGGGTTGTGAGAAGCGGAAATCATAATGCCGCAGTCAAAATCGTCGATGCGGGTGATATATGCCACGGAGGGCGTAGTGGTTACATGCATGATATAAGCGTCCGCGCCGCTTGCCATCAGGCCCGTGCAGAGCGCGTACTCGAACATATAGGAGGAACGGCGGGTATCCTTGCCGATGACGACCTTCGCCTTCTTGCCCATGTTCTCGCCGAAATACCAGCCGAGGAAGCGGCCGATTTTAACGGCGTGCTCAAAAGTCAGATTTTTGTTGGCCTCGCCTCTGAAGCCGTCGGTGCCGAAATACTTACCCATCAGTCAGCCTTCCTTTCTACGATGTCGCCGCTGTTCTTGAAGATGCAGTTTTCGGGGATCACGCCGCGCACACAGGAGGTGGGATAAACGCTGACGTGTCTGCCGAGCACAGAGCCGGGGTTGCAGACCGCGTTGCAGCCGACCTCTACATAGTCGCCCAGCATGGCGCCGAACTTCTTTACGCCCGTTTCGATCGCCTCGGTGCCGTTGTGAACAACAACGAGCTTCTTGTCGGACTTCACGTTGGAGGTGATGGAGCCTGCGCCCATGTGGGAGTAGTAGCCCAGAATGGAGTCGCCTACATAGTTGTAGTGGGGGGTCTGCACATGGTCAAAGAGGATAACGTTCTTCAGCTCAACGGAGTTGCCGACAACACAGTTGGCGCCCACAAGCGCCGAGCCTCTGATGAACGCGCCGTGTCTGACCTCGGTTTCGGGACCGATGATACAGGGAGCGCCGAGATAAGCGGAGGGGAAAACCGTGGCGGTCTTGTGGACCCAAACGTTCTCCGCTACCTCCTCGTAGTCGTCGCCCAGAGTGGGGCCGAGCGCAAGGATGAAATCCTTGATGCCCTTGAGCGCTTCCCACGGATAGGTAAACTGCGAAAGATAATCCTTCGCAAGCGTATGGTCAAGATCGTAGAGATCTTTGATTGTGTACATTAAAGTCTCTCCTTTTTCTCGATGTCGAGGAAATATTTGTACGCGCCGACGGTCAGCTCATCGCAGGCTGCCTCGTCGCAGGCAATAATAGCGCCGTTGTGCATCTGCAGCGCGGAGCAGGTCCACTTGTGGCTGACAGAGCCCTCTACGGTTTCCGCAAGCGCCTTTGCCTTGTTGTGGCCGTTGATGAGAATGAGAACCTCTTTGGAATCGGTAACGGTGCCTACGCCGACGGAGAGCGCCTGAGCGGGAACCGCCTCGGGATCGTTGCCGAAGAAACGGGAGTTGACGATTCTGGTGTCGGTGGTGAGGTTTCTCACGCCCGTGCGGGAAGCGAGGCTGGTGAAGGGCTCGTTGAAGGCGATGTGGCCGTCAACGCCGATGCCGCCCATGAACAGATCGATGCCGCCGTAGGAAGCGATCTTCTCCTCATATCTGGCGCACTCGCCCTCGGGATCGTCGGTCATGCCGTTGAGGATGTTGATGTTCTCTTTCTTCATATCAACCAGGTGATCGAAGAAGTTGTCATGCATGAAATACCAGTAGCTCTGGTCGTGCTCGTGAGGAAGGCCGAGGTACTCGTCCATGTTGAAGGTAACAACGTTGGCGAAGGAAAGCTCGCCCGCCTGATTCATCGTGTAAAGCTCCTTGTAAACGCCGATGGGCGAGGATCCGGTGGGAAGTCCCAGAACAAAGGGACGGTCCTCTTTGTGGTTCTTGATTTTCTGAGCGATGTAGTTAGCCGCCCACTTGCACATTTTGTCGTAATTATCCTGAATAACAACTCTCATAGTATTTATCTCCTTGGGCTTCTGCCCTGTTATATTTTAAAATAATGTAATTTGATAACGGTGTGGGGAGACCCTTTGTTACAGTGTTGATTCTGCTTTTTTCTTTCTCCCTATCGACCCACCGAACCGCGCGCAGACAAACAAATGATAGGCTAACAGTCTGTTTTGCGTGGTGTGCAAGCCGTGACGGCATCCGCCGAATCTTTCGATAACCGCCATACCTCGTCAACCTTCCGGTCCCGGCGCTAACAGTCCCTTTTATCCTCCCTTCGCAGAGGCTGTTTTATCTCTGTCGGACAGCGCAGCAGCGCCTATCCGCCTTGTTTATGCGTTGGTACACAGATACACATAAAACACAAGAATTTTAACACACAAAACAGGAAAAGTCAAGTAACTTTTCCTGTCGATTATGTTGATATTCACTTGAAATTATCCCTGAGCGGGCACGCTCACGGCCTCTTCGGGCTTTTTATCCCCGTTGGCAGCCTTCTCCGTCAGTACCTGATGATGGAAGGTCGGCACCAGATCGGCAAGCAGCGTAACAGTCAGATCGGCGTCGTTCGCCTCCGCGCTCTCGTGCAGGGCGTTGAGCTTTTTCAGCATATCGTCGGCGTTGATGGTGATCTGGTTGCCGATGAATATCTTCTTGTTGGCGGTGGACTTCAGTCCCTCCTCGTCCATCAGCAGCTCCTCAAAGAGCTTTTCACCGGGACGCAGACCCGTGAACACGATCGGCACATCCACATAGGGAACCTTGCCGTACATGCGGATGAGGTTTTCCGCGAGGGTGGTGATCTTGACGGGAGCGCCCATGTCGAGGACGAAAATCTCGCCGCCCTTTGCCATCGCGCCCGCCTCCAGCACCAGCGAAACCGCCTCGGGAATGGTCATGAAGTAGCGGATGATATCGGGGTGCGTCACCGTGACGGGCGAGCCGCTCTCGATCTGGCGGCGGAACAGCGGGATGACCGAGCCGTTGGAGCCGAGCACGTTGCCGAAGCGCGTGGTGACAAACTCCGTATGCTTGGAGGTCTGCGCCTTATACTGGATGATCATCTCGCAGGCGCGCTTGGTGGCGCCCATGACGTTGGTGGGATTGACCGCCTTATCGGTGGAAATCATAACGAACTTGTCCGCCTTGTAATACTCGGCGAGCGTCGCCACGTTGAAGGTGCCGAAGATGTTGTTCTTTACCGCCTCCTCGGGAACGGTTTCCATCAGGGGCACATGCTTGTGCGCCGCCGCGTGGAACACCACCTGGGGCTGATATTTTTTGAAGATGGATTCCATCTTGTTGTAGTCGCGCACCGACGCGATCAGCGTTTCCAGATTGAGCGAGTCGCCGTATTCAAGACGCAGCTCCTGCTGGATGTCGTAGGCGTTGTTCTCGTAGATGTCGACAATAATGATCTGCTTGGGGCTGTACTTGGCGATCTGGCGCACCAGCTCGCTGCCGATGGAGCCGCCGCCGCCCGTTACCATGCAAACCTTGTCGCAGATGAACTTGGCGATTTTGTTGCGGTTGAATTCAATCGGCTTTCTGCCCAGCAAATCTTCAATTTTAATTTCCTTCGCCTGCGTAATCAGCTCGGGCGCCTGATCGCCGAGCAGCAGGTCGCTGAGGTAGGGCACCACCTTGATGGTACACTTGGTGGAGGAGCAGTAGTCGAGGATCTTCCGCTTTTCCTCCTCCTCGCAGGAGGGGATGGCGACGATAATATTGTCCACGTCGCGCTCCATGCAGATGCGCGGAATCTCCGCGCAGACGCCGATGACCTCCACGCCGTTGACCTTGGAATGGAGCTTGGTGGGGTCGTCGTCCACCATGCCGACGGGATACAGCCTGCCCGTAACGTTCTTCGGGTCGCTCTCGGCATTTCTGATCTCTGTAATGATCATCCGTCCCGCATGTCCCGCGCCGACGATCAGCGTGCGCTGCAGGTTTTCCATCTTGCCCTCGCGCGTGAGGCTGAGGAACGTTGTCTTAAAGGCAAAGCGGAACAGCAGCACGCCGAACAGCGCGATGAGGAAAAAAACCAGAAAGAACACCTTGCGCGGCGGCATCTTCAACAGCTCCAGCAGTCCGTAGCCCGCGCCGAAGCCCAGCGTCGTGGCAATGCCGCACATGATGTAATCATGTATGTTAAAGTAGCGCCAGAGTCGCGAATAGGAACCGAATATCCACAGCATCAGCTCACAGGTCAGGATGTCGATCAGGATAAAATAAAACAGGTTGCCGCTCGCCTCCACATGGAACCAGTGGGTGAGCGAAAAGAAATAGTTCAGCGTGATGCCGCTGACAGCGATAATGAAAATATCCGCAAGCATGAGCACAAACTTACGAAAATTCAACTTCTTCATGTTGTCCTACTCCCTATTTCGGCGCATTTATATCTATTAGGAACAAAACGCGCCTGCATTATTCGTTACATTACGCACCGTATCATTATAGCGCATTATGTCTGAATTGTCAATGTGTCATCGTGCTTTCCATTATCACCCGAGAACACGCTTCGCCGTGTCAACGCTCTCCTTGGCGTCGCGGCAATAGTAGTCCGCGCCGATTTTCATGGCGTACTCCTCCGTCAGCACCGCACCGCCCACAAAAACGGTGCATTTGCTGCTGCCGTCGGGATGCTGCAGCGCGGGCGTGGCGCGCACCAGACGGATGGTGTCCTCCATGCTCTTGAGCGTGGTGGTCATCAGCGCCGAGAGACCGATCATGGTGATGTTCTGCTCTACCGCCGTATCCACGATCAGCTGCGGGTCAACATCCTTGCCGAGGTCAACGACCGTGTAGCCGTAATTGTCGAGCAGCACCTTCACGATATTTTTTCCGATATCGTGAATATCTCCCTTGACGGTGGCGAGAATGATCTTTCCCTTGCTCACGCTGCCGCCGCCCGCGCTGCTGAGGTGCTTCTTGATCACATCAAAGCACTGCTGCGCGGTGTTGGCG
Organism: uncultured Eubacteriales bacterium; assembly: GCA_900316815.1. Classification (GTDB taxonomy): domain Bacteria; phylum Bacillota; class Clostridia; order Oscillospirales; family Acutalibacteraceae; genus Ruminococcoides. The sequence goes on from ONEN01000036.1 coordinate 8,057, forward strand.
CTCTGTATCAGCTGCGGCAGGAAGATTTTTCCCTTTTCAAAGTCCTCTCCCACCCTGTCAAGGGCGGGAATCAGCCTGCCGTTGATTATCTTCATCGGATCCTCGCTCTGCAGCAGGCGCTCCGTCACGGCGGCGCCCTCGTTTTTCAGGCCGCCGTACACCGCGTCGGCAAGGTCAACGGAAGCCTGCTGTGCCGCCGGCTTGGCAGCGGGAGCGGCGTCGTTATAGCTCGCGATGAAGTCGAGCGAGTTTTTATCGATACCCGCCAGCACGCGGTACGCGCGCACCGCGCCCGTCATGGCGGCAATATTGGGATTGATGATGGGCAGATCCAGCCCCTCCTCCAGCGCCATGGTAAGGAAGGTGCTGTTCACCAGCTCGCGGTTGGGCAGGCCGAAGGAGATGTTGGACACGCCCAGACAGGTCTTGCAGCCCAGCTCCGTCTTGACGCGGTGCAGCGCCCTGAGCGTTTCGCGGCAGGCGTCCTGCTCCGCCGACACCGTGAGCGTCAGACAGTCGATATACACATCGCGGCGGCTGATGCCCAGCGCCTCGGCGCGCTCCACAATGCGCTTTGCGATGGCGAACCTGCCCTCCGCCGTCTTGGGGATACCGCCCTCGTCGAGCGTCAGTCCCACCACGGAAGCGCCGTATTTCTTCACCAGCGGCAGCACCGCCGACAGGCTCTTTTCCTCGCCGTTGACCGAGTTGACGATCGGCTTGCCGTTGTAGGCGCGCAGTCCCGCCTCGAGCACGTCGGGCTTGGTGGAATCGATTTGCAGCGGCAGGTCGCACACGCTCTGGATCGCCTTGAGCACGCGCACCATCATCGCTTTTTCATCTATTTCGGGGTGACCCACATTCACGTCCAGCAGCTCCGCGCCGCCGCTCGCCTGCGACAGCGCCTGCGTGAGGATGTAGTCGATATTATTTTCCGCGAGCGCCTGCTTAAAGAGCTTTTTGCCCGTGGGATTGATGCGCTCGCCGATAATGCGCGGACCGTTAATCTCGACCACCCTGCCCGCGCTGCACACGCAGGTGTCCGCCGACGCGGGGCAAGGCTGATACGTCTCGCCCGCAAGCATGTCCTTCAGCGCCGCGATATAGTCGGGCGTGGTGCCGCAGCAGCCTCCCGCCAGCTTTACGCCGTAGGGCAGCAGCGCGCGCACACACGCTGCAAAGCGGTCGGGCATGATATCGTATTCGTCGGTGTCGGGGTCGGGCAGTCCCGCGTTCGCCTTGACAATGAGCGGCAGGTCGGTGTAGCGGGTCATCTCTTTGATAACGGGCTCCAGCTCGTCGGGACCCAGCGAGCAGTTCACGCCCAGCGCGTCTACGCCCAGTCCCGTCAGCGTCAGCGCCGCCGCCGCGGGCGACACACCCGTAAAGGTGCGGCCGCCGCGTTCAAAGGTCATGGTCGCCAAAACGGGCTTGTCGCTGTTTTCCTTCGCCGCCAGAACCGCCGCCTTCAGCTCATAAAGATCGGTCATGGTTTCGAGCACGATCAAATCGGCGTCCGCGCCCGCAATAATCTGCTGCTTAAAGTAGTCGTACGCCTCCTCAAAGCGCATGGCGCCCGCAGGCTCCGCCAGCATACCGACGGGACCGATATCCAGCGCCACCAGTGCCTGCGTGCCCTCGCACGCTTTTTTGGCGTTGGCGATGGCGGCGGCGATGATCCGCTCGGCGGAAAAGCCGCTGTCCCCCAGCTTGTAGGCGTTCGCGCCGAAGGTGTTGGTATATATGATATCCGCGCCTGCCTCGATATAGGCGCGGTGAAAGGACGTGATCAGCTCGGGGCGCGTGAGGTTGAGCGTTTCGGGAGAATGGCGGTAGCCCGCGCCGCTCTTCTGGATCATCGTGCCCATGGCGCCGTCCAGCAAAATAAATTCCTTATTGGCTAAGAGTGTTTTAAAATCCACAGTGTTCACCGTTCTTTCTGTATTGACAGGTCTTGCGCAGATTGCACACCGCGCAGCCCCTGCGCCCCTTCTCCACGGGAGAGTCGGACAGCCCCGCGATGGCGGTCACCGATTTGGACGGCACCAGCAGGCTGCATTCGTTGGCGCTCAGGCCGATTTTGCGCGGCGCGTCCAACAGGCGCAGAAAGGTTTTTTGCAGCCCGATGGGATAGTCCCCGTAGCCCGGGCTGAAACGGAAGGTCATATACGCGTCGGGATATTTCGCCGCCAACAGCTCGTCCGCCTGGCAGCAGACCTGTTCGATGGCGACGCTTGCCAGACTGTCCAGCACCACCGCGCGCGCCATGTCGCGGATCTGCGACACGCGCAGCAGTCGATCCACCTCTGTGCCGAGGGTCGCGCCGAGCAGCACGGCGCGGTCGCAGCCGCGCAGGTGCCGGCGGATATCCTCGCCGACGGTCAGCTCCTCACAGGGCAGCTCCGTCACCTTGTAAACATATTTCGGGCGCGCCGCACGCAGCAGCTCCGCCTCACATTCATCGAGCAGCCGCTCCATCTCCGCGTTCATATGCACCCGCGCGCCGCCGAGATAGCGCACCGCTTCGCGGCGGTTCAGGGGTCGGAGCGTTATCACAGCAGCTTACCCACCGCGCCGGTGATTTTCTCCGCGACGTAGGGGCTGTTCATGGTGTAGAGGTGAATGCCGTCCACGCCGTTCGCCAGCAAATCGACGATCTGCTCCACCGCGTAGGCAATGCCCGCGTCGCGCAGCGCCTCGGGCTTGCTCTCATAGCGCTGCATCACCTTGACAAACTTGGGCGGCAGACTGGCGCCGCAGAGCGATACCATGCGCTCAATCTGCTTCTTGTTGGTGACGGGCATGATTCCCGCCTCGATCGGCACATTGATTCCCGCGATTTTGGTGCGCTCCAGAAAGCGGTAGAACACCTCGTTGTCAAAAAACAGCTGGCTGATCAGGTGCTGCGCGCCCGCGTCCACCTTCTTTTTCAGGTTGAGCACGTCTTCGGCAGCGTCAGCCGCGTCGGCGTGTACCTCGGGATAGCACGCGCCGCTCACGTCAAAGTCGCCGTGCGCGCGGATATAAGCGCACAGCTCGCTGGCGTAGCGGAAATCCTTCTGCGGCTGCACACCCTCGACGATGTCGCCGCGCAGAGCGAGGATATTTTCGATGCCGTTGGCGCGGAAATCCTCCAGTGTTTCGTCGATCATCGCGCGGGTGCTGTTGACGCAGGTGAGGTGTGCCACCGACTCCACCTTAAAGTCATGCTTGATTTTGGCGGCGATCTCACAGGTGCGGCTGTGCGCGCCCGTGCCGCCCGCGCCGTAGGTTACGCTGATGAAGTCGGGCTTCAGCGCGCAGATTTCTTCCAGCTTGCCATATACCGATTCAATCGGCGAATCCTTCTTCGGCGGAAACACCTCGAAAGAAAACACCGCTTTGTCTTTTCCGAATAATGTGTTGATTTTCATTTAGCTTCCTCTCACTTTGTTGCTTTAAAGCACTGCTACTTACTCGATTATTGATTATAACACGGTTTGAGCCAAAATACAACAGTAAACCTTCACAAATAAAACGGCACAGGGCGCCGCAGCTCCCTGTGCCATATCAATCATGATTGTTTATTCCATTTCCGCTACGATGCGCATGACAACCGTAACGTCTCTTACATCAAATCTGCCGTCTCCGTTCACGTCGCAGCGCGCTTCCGTCTCGGCGTCGGGCTTTGAGAACTCCGCCAGATAGAACTGCATCCATGTCGCGTCGCCGATGGTCACTCTGCCGTCACCGTCGATATCGCCCCTGACAGGCACCGTCGTCGGAACCGTCGTCGGTTGAATCGTCGTTGGCTGAATCGTCGTCGGCTGGATCGTCGTTGGCTGAATCGTCGTCGGCTGGATCGTCGTCGGCTGAATCGTCGGCTGGATCGTCGTCGTCTGGATTGTTGTCGGCTGAATCGTTGTCTGCTCGATCGTTGTCGGCGGGATGGTCGTCGGTCTCACGCGCACCAGGCAGTCGCCCGTCGCCCACATATTGCAGCCTGCCCGTCTCATTCGGGGAATCCGCCAGCACCGCGTACAGCCTGCCGTCCTCCAGACAAAGACCGAAGAACTGTTTGTTGTAGGTGTTCTCGGCAAAGAGCGACATCTCGCTTGTCTCGGTGTCATACACCAGCACCTTGTTGGCGGTGTTCATATACAGATAGCCGTCCTGCTCCTGCAGCGACATGTAGCCGTTGCCCCACACGCGACCGCCGTCCGCAGTCCATACCTCCGACGCAAAGCTGTTCACAAGGCTGAACGAATCGGTGTCGATGTCATAGGTCAGCAGGTTCTTTGCCGTTTCGGGAGTCAGCCTTTTGTTATCTACAAGGTAGAGGTCGTCCCCCACACGGCACATGCGTGTGTTGATTTTATGGAAGCGCATCCTGTCAAAGCACGTGTTCAGCGAGGGATAGTCGCTCTCAAACCCGTAGTGCGGATCCGCCTCAACAGCCGCCGCGCCCGCGTCGCTGAGCAGGAAGAAGGTGTGTTCCAGGTGACGTCAACATGATAGTATTCGCCATCGATTTTCACCTTGTTCCACTGGTGGTTCATGTCGTCGGACTCCACGATCTCACTGTCAACGCCCACCTGCGCCAGCAAATAGGAATAGCACTCGGAATAGCCGTAGCATCTGCCTTGTCCGTTTACCATCAAATCGTAGGTCTCGCCCGTCAGCAGATAGCTGGAATGCAGCACCAGCTCATCATGCAGCACCAGCGCCTTATCAAACTCGGACATGTTATCGTCCACCTTGTCAAGGTACCACTGCGCCCTCCTGCGGAACTCCGCGCGCATGGCGGTCACCTGATCGTCGGAATACAGCGTTTCCACCGGATTACCGCTGCCGTCGGTAAGCAGATAACCGTCCTTGTCATATTCCATCCTGCCCCAGTGCAGCTTCAGCGTGTGCATCATCTTGGCGCCGTTCTCCGTATAATAGGAGTAACGGTAACGATTGCTCACAAAGAACAGCTCCGGGTGCGTGTGCTTTAACGTAACGACAAGCGGAGCCATATCCTCCACCTTTACATCGAACTGATACACCTCAATTTCGCCGTTGAGCTTATCCACCTCGCGGGCAACATAATCAACCAAATCTTTGTATTTGTCGTAAAAGCTTTTATGCTGCGAAATATGCCCGAACGTCAAATCCTCTTTCAGCGTCGCCGCAGAAGCGGGTGCTGCAAACAGGGAAACGCTCCCCACGGCCAACGTCAGTAAAACTGCTAACAATCTTTTCATCATGCTGCTTCCTTTATAGTGATACTGCTATTATAGCATATACATATGCACCGCTTCAATTGACAATGCGACGTTTTTTGTGCTGTCGTTTTGTATGATTTGTCCTAGATTTCAGGAAACACACATATAAATGGAACAAACAAGCACAGGGAGGCCTTCGGAGTGATGGATTTAACAGAAGAACGCGCGGTGACGCTGGGGCAGTATATCGCGGAAAACGGCGCTACGGTGCGCGCGGCGGCGCAGCGGTTCGGCGTGAGCAAGAGCACGGTACACAAGGATGTCAGCCAGCGGCTGCGGCGACTGAATCCCCCTCTCTACGAAAGCGTGCGCGCCATTCTCGACCGAAACAAGAGCGAGAATGGA
>ONEN01000007.1 GCA_900316815.1 uncultured Eubacteriales bacterium
CGAGCGGCAGGGTGACGTCGCCGATGCCCAGACGGATGATCTCCCTTTCAGGGTGGGCGGCGGCAAATTCATTGGTTTTGCGCGCCACGTCGGCAAACAGATAGTTCGGAACTAAATGGTCAAAATGTCGGTTGATTTTCATGGTGGCTCCTCCGGTGTGTGTGATGTTTCATACGGATATGGCTGCCCGGATAAACGCCGAGAACAGCGGGTGCGGCTTGTTGGGGCGGCTCTTGAATTCGGGGTGGTACTGCACGCCCACAAAGAACGCGTGGTCGCTTATTTCAATTGTCTCTACCAGACTGCCGTCGGGCGACAAACCGGAAAGCGTAAGCCCCGCCTTTTCAAGCGCCTCGCGGTATTCGTTGTTGAATTCATAACGGTGGCGGTGGCGTTCGCTGATCTGCGTTTTGCCGTATGCCTTCGCCATGGTGGTGTTGTCCCGGATGACGCAGGGATAGGCGCCCAGCCGCAGGGTGCCGCCCTTGTCGGTGTCGCTCGTCTGACCGGGCAGGAAGTCGATCACCTTGGGAACATGCTGCGCGAACTCGCCCGAGTGAGCGTTCTCAATGCCTGCAGCATGGCGCGCAAACTCAATAACGGCGATCTGCATACCGAGACAGATGCCGAAGTAGGGAACCCTGTTCTCGCGCGCGTACTGAGCGGTGAGGATCATGCCGTCAATGCCGCGGTGACCGAAGCCGCCGGGGACGATGATGCCGTCCAGTCCGCCGAGCTTTTCGGAAACATTGTCCTCCGTGATCTGTTCGGAGTCGATCCATCTGATGTCGATTTCCGCGTCGCAGTAGTAGCCCGCGTGACGGAGGGCTTCCGCCACGGAAAGGTACGCGTCGTGCAGCTCCACATATTTGCCCACCAAGCCGATGACGACGGTCTTTTCTCTTGTTTTGATGCGCTCCACCATCTGCTCCCAGTCGGTGAGGTCGGGCTTGCGGCACTTTAAATCCAGGCCGCGGCAGACGATGTCGGACAAATGCGCCTGTTCAAGCATGAGAGGGGCTTCATAGAGCACGGGCAGCGTCAGGTTTTCAATCACACAATCAGGGGAGACGTTGCAGAAGCCCGCGATTTTATCAAAAATGGCATGGTCGGTAATCGGCTCGTCGGTGCGCAGGATGATCACATCGGGCGATACGCCCAAGCCTTGCAGCTCCTTTACGCTGTGCTGGGTGGGCTTGCTTTTATGCTCGCCCGACGCCTTGAGATAGGGCACCAGCGTGACGTGGATGTACAGGCGGTTTTCCTGTCCGACCTCGCGGCCGACCTGGCGGATCGCCTCGAGAAACGGCTGGCTCTCAATGTCGCCGATGGTGCCGCCGATTTCGGTGATGACCACGTCCGCGTCGGACTTTTTGCCGACCGAATAGATAAAGCGCTTGATCTCGTCGGTGATGTGCGGGATCACCTGCACGGTTTTGCCCAGATATTCGCCGCGGCGTTCCTTGGCGAGCACGTTGGAATAAACCTTGCCCGTGGTGAGGTTGGAGAACTGGTTCAGATCCTCGTCGATAAAGCGCTCATAATGTCCCAGATCGAGGTCTGTTTCGGCGCCGTCCTCGGTCACATACACTTCGCCGTGCTGGTAGGGACTCATCGTGCCCGGGTCAACGTTGATGTAGGGGTCGAGCTTCTGCGCGGCTACCTTGAGTCCGCGCGCCTTCAGCAGCCTGCCGAGCGAGGCGGCGGTAATGCCCTTGCCGAGTCCCGACACAACGCCGCCCGTTACGAAAATATATTTTGTCATAGTGTGCTCCTTGCGTCGCAATTGAAAGTTGAAAATTGAAAGTTAAGGGTCGCTTCGCTCCGATTTATATTTAATGGGTTCGGGCACAAAAGGTTGTCTGTTTCGTTTTCTGTCTGCACGACCAGAATTTTACAATTTCCATTATCCGTTTTCCGTTCAATCAAAGATTGGTATAGCCCATCAGATCCGCGTCAACTTCCTTGGCGCAGTCAATGCCCTCTCTTATGGCGCGGACGACGAGCGACTGTCCGATGTGCATGTCGCCTGCGGTGTAGACGTTCTCCGCATTCGTGCGGTGAGAGGTCTTTTCCGTTGCGACGTTGGTGCGGTTGTCGGTTGCCACACCGAACGCCTCGGTCACGTAGCTTTCGCTGCCGAGGAAGCCCGCCGCGATCAGCACCAGCTCTGCGGGCACCTCGGTTTCGCTGCCTTCGATCGGAATCATGTTCAATCTGCCTGTTTTTTTATCCTTTTCGGCCTTCAGCTTCACGAGCACCGCGCCGCGAAGCCTGCCGTTTTCATCCTTCAGAAATTCCCTGACGGTCGTCTGATACACCCTGGGGTCGGCGCCGTAAACCGCCGCCGCTTCCTCCTGCCCGTAGTCGGTCTTGCAGACGCGCGGCCATTCGGGCCACGGGTTGTTCTCGCTGCGCGTGTCGGGGAGCTTGGGCATCATCTCGAGCTGCAATACGCTCTTGGCGCCGTGGCGCACGCAGGTGCCCACACAGTCGTTGCCCGTGTCGCCGCCGCCGATGACGATCACGTTTTTATCCTTAGCGGAAATAAAGGTGCCTTCTTTTAACCCGGTATCAAGCAGCGATTTGGTGGTTGACTTCAAAAAGTCCACTGCAAAATATACTCCTTCAGCTTCACGTCCGTTTACCTTTATGTCGCGCGGATGAGAAGCGCCGCAGGCGAGGATCACGCGGTCATATTGACGGAGCAGCTCCTTGGAGGTAATGTCCCTGCCGACGTTGACGCCTGTGATAAACGTCACGCCCTCCGCCTTCATTTGCTCGACCTTGCGGTCGATAATGTGCTTTTCGAGCTTCATGTTCGGGATACCGTACATCAGCAGGCCGCCCACGCGGTCGCTGCGCTCATAGACCGTCACGCTGTGACCTCTGCGGTTGAGCAGCTCCGCCGCCGCCAGTCCCGAGGGTCCCGAGCCGATGACCGCCACGCGCTTGCCGGTGCGCACCTTGGGCGGATGAACGCACGCATAGCCCTCTCTGTAGGCGGTTTCGATAATGCTGTATTCGTTTGCCCTGACGGTGACCGCGTCGCCGTTCGCGCCGCAGGTACACGCCTTTTCGCACAGGGCAGGGCAGACGCGCGAGGTGAATTCGGGAAAGGGATTGGTGAGCGTCAGGCGCTCATATGCCTGCTTCCACGCGCCGAGGCTGATCAGATTATTCCATTCGGGAATTAAATTGTTAAGCGGGCAGCCCGAGAGCATACCGCCGATCAGCGTGCCCGACTGGCAGAACGGCACGCCGCAGTGCATACAGCGCTCGCCCTGCCTTTTCTGCTCTTTTTCAGAGAGCGGGGTGTGGAATTCGTTGTAGTGTTTGACGCGCTCCTGCACCGAAAACGCGGGTGCGTCCTTCCGCGCGTATTCCATAAAACCAAAGGGATTTCCCATGATTGTTTCCTCCTGTCCGCCTATTTTGAATGAATCAACTGATAGAACGCTTCGATTTTGGAGGTTTCGGTGTCCATGCCGCCGCGCTCGTTTTCTTCAATTGCTTCGGTGATCATCTTGTAGTCATGCGGAATGATCTTCTTGAATTTCGGCAGGTATTCCGCGAAGCGGTTCAGTATTTCCGCGCCCTTTTCGGAGCCTGTCGCCGCCACATGCTCGGCAATCAGGCTGCGGAGCGCGTCAACGTCGCGCTGCGCGGTCACCTCGCCGCACTCTACCAGCTCCTTGTTGAGCCGCTTGTAGAGGTGGTGGTGCTCGTCGAGCACATACGCCACGCCGCCCGACATACCGGCGGCAAAGTTTTTTCCCGTGCGTCCCAATATGACGACCGTGCCGCCTGTCATGTACTCACAGCCGTGCTCGCCTACGCCCTCAACGACCGCCGTCGCGCCTGAATTTCTTACGCAGAAGCGCTCGCCTGCCACGCCGTTGATGAACGCCTTGCCGCTCGTCGCGCCGTAGAGGGCGACGTTGCCGATGATGATATTCTCCTCGGCTTTGAACAGGGAGCCCTTGGGCGGATAGACGATCAGCTTGCCGCCCGAAAGACCCTTGCCGAAGTAGTCGTTGCTGTCGCCGCGCAGCTCAAGCGTCAGACCGTTGGGAATGAACGCGCCGAAGCTCTGACCGCCCGAGCCGTTGCAGATGATCCTGAAGGTGTCGTCGGCGAGGGCGTCGCCGTATTTCTTGGTGATCTCGGAGCCGAAGGCGGTGCCGAGGGAGCGGTCGGTGTTCCTGATGTCGATTTCAATGGTTTTGGACTCGCCCGCGTTGAACGCCTTTTTCAGCTTCTTCTCAATGACCTTTTCATCGAGGGTATCGCTGAGGCGGAAGTCGAATTTGTTCTTCTCGGTGTAGCAGACCTTTTCATCGGCGAATGCGGGGTTGAGCAGAAGCGACAGGTCGATCTTCCGCTCGCGCTCGGTGAGGTTGTCCTTCCTGCGGAGGAGGTCGGTTCTGCCGACAAGCTCATCCACCGTGCGCACGCCGAGCTTCGCCATGTACTCGCGCAGCTCCTGCGCGATAAAGAGCATGAAGTTCATCACATATTCGGGCTTGCCCGCAAAGCGCTTGCGCAGATCGGGGTTCTGCGTCGCCACGCCGAAGGGGCAGGAGTCGAGGTTGCATACGCGCATCATGGCGCAGCCGAGCGTAACGAGCGGAGCAGTGGCAAAGCCGAATTCCTCCGCGCCGAGGATCGCCGCAATGGCGACGTCGCGGCCTGTCATCAGCTTGCCGTCGGTTTCAATGACGACCTTGTTGCGCAGACCGTTGAGGATCAAGGTCTGGTGCGCTTCGGCGAGTCCCAGCTCCCACGGCAGACCCGCGTTGTAGATGGAGCTGCGCGGCGCCGCGCCCGTGCCGCCGTCGTAGCCGGAAATCAGAATGACCTCCGCGCCCGCCTTGGCAACGCCTGCCGCGACGGTGCCCACGCCCGCTTCCGAAACGAGCTTGACGGAAATCCTGGCTTTTTTATTGGCGTTTTTCAGGTCGTAGATGAGCTGCGCCAGGTCCTCGATCGAGTAGATATCATGGTGGGGAGGAGGGGAAATCAGCGACACGCCCGGGGTGGAATGTCTGGTTTTGGCAATCCACGGATAGACCTTGTTGCCGGGCAGATGGCCGCCCTCGCCGGGCTTTGCGCCCTGCGCCATTTTGATCTGGATCTCATCGGCGGAATTGAGATAAGCCGAGGTCACGCCGAAGCGGCCCGATGCGACCTGCTTGATGGCGGAGCAGCGGTTTTCCGCCGTGCCCTTCGTCGCGATGCGCTCGGGGCTTTCGCCGCCCTCGCCCGAGTTGGACTTGCCGCCCAGACGGTTCATGGCGATGGCGAGCGCCTCGTGCGCCTCCTGCGAGATGGAGCCGTAGCTCATGGCGCCGCTCTTGAAGCGGCGGACAATGCTGTCCACGCTCTCTACCTCGTCGAGCGAAAGGGGCGTGTCGGCGTAGTTGAAGTCCAGCAGGCCGCGCAGGCTGACGGGATCCATCTCGTTGGTGAGCAATTGGGAATATTCCTTGTAACGTTCATAGTTGTAGTATTTCGTGGCGGTTTGCAGCGCGTGAATGGTGCGCGGATTATAGAGGTGCTCCTCCTTGCCGCTGCGCATTTTATGGCCGCCGCGCGACGGCAGCGCGCTTGCCGTGCCCAGTCCCAGCGGATCAAAGGCGGCGGTGTGGAGCGCGTCCACGGTGTTCTCGATGTCCTCGAGCGTGATGCCGCCGACACGGCTGACGGTGCCTGCAAAGTAGGCGTCGGTCAGCTCCTTACTCAGACCGATCGCTTCAAATATCTTGGAGCCCTGATAGGATTGCAGGGTGGAAATGCCCATTTTAGAGGCTATTTTCACAATGCCGTGCAGCACCGCGTCGTTGTAGTCCTCCACCGCCGCGTAATAATCCTTGTCGAGCAGGTCGTCATGGATCAGCTCGTGAATGGTTTCCAGCGCGAGGTAGGGGTTGATGGCGCTCGCGCCGTAGGCGAGAAGGGTGGCAAAGTGGTGAACCTCGCGCGGCTCGCCGCTCTCCAGTACGATCGAGAGAGCGGTTCTGCGCTTGGTGGCAACCAGGTGCTGGTGCAGCGCTGAGACTGCCAGCAGCGAGGGGATCGCCAGACGGTTCTCGTCCACGCCTCTGTCCGAGAGGATCAGGATGTTCGCTCCCTCGGCGCACGCCTTGTCCGCCTCGACGAACAGGCGGTTGATCGCCTTGCTCAGACGGGTGTTTTTGTAATATAAAATAGGAATGACGGCGACCTTGAAGCCCGTGAGCTTCATCTTTTTCAGCTTTAACAGACCCGTGGAGGTGAGGATAGGGTTGACTACCTTGATCACGCGGCAGTTCTCGGGCTTCTCCTCCAGCAGGTTGCCGTCTCTTCCGATGTAGATGGTGGTGGAGGTGACGATTTCCTCCCGGATAGCGTCGATCGGCGGGTTGGTCACCTGCGCGAAGGTTTGTCTGAAATAGTCGAACAGCGGCTGCGGCTGCTGCGAGAGCACCGCCAGCGGCTTGTCGCTGCCCATGGCGGCAATCGGCTCCGCGCCGTTCTGCGCCATCGGAAGAATGGTGGTCATCACATCCTCATAGGTGTAGCCGAACGCCTTCTGGAGCCTGCGCTTTTCCGCGCGCGGGTGCTCCTCCACCTTGGCGTTGGGAACCTTGAGGTATTTCAGACGGGTGAGGTTCGCGTCCAGCCACTCGCCGTAGGGTTGGCGCGAGGCGTAGCGCATTTTGATTTCGTCGTCGTCAATGAGCCTGCCCTGCACGGTGTCCACCAGCAGCATTTTGCCCGGGTGCAGGCGCTCCTTCTTGACGATCTTCTCCGCGGGAACGACCAGCGCGCCGACCTCGGAGGACAGGATCAGGGTGTCGTCGTCGGTGATATAGTAGCGCGAGGGGCGCAGGCCGTTGCGGTCGAGCACCGCGCCCATCACGTCGCCGTCGGAAAACAGAATGGAGGCGGGGCCGTCCCACGGCTCCATCATGGTGGCGTAATATTGGTAAAAGTCGCGTTCCTTCTGCGGCATGGCGCCGTTGTTGTCCCACGGCTCGGGAATGGTGATCATGACGGCAAGCGGCAGATCCATGCCGCTCATCACAAGAAATTCCAGGGTGTTGTGCCCATCAGGTGCTCGCTCGCCATGGTTTCCTCACGGGCGAGCATTTTGTCGGCGTTGCCTCTGATGGTGTTGATTTCGCCGTTGTGCACCATCATGCGGTTGGGGTGCGCCTTCTGCCAGCTGGGGAAGGTGTTGGTGGAAAAACGCGAGTGGACCAGCGCAATGGCGGATTCATAGTCGGGATCCTGCAGATCCTTGAAGAAGCGGCGCAGGTCGCCGACCAGAAACATGCCCTTATAAACAATGGTGCGGCTGGAGAGCGACACAACATAGGTGTCCTCGTTGCTCTGCTCAAAAAAACGGCGCGCCACATAGAGGCGGCGGTCAAAGTCAACGCCGCGGTTGACGCCCTCGGGACGTCTGATGAAGCACTGGCGGATATGCGGCATACAGTCGAGCGCCTTGGCGCCCAGCACGTTCGGCTCGGAGGGAACGTCGCGCCAGCCCAGCACCTCCAGGCCTTCCTTTTCGGCAATGATCTCAAACATCTTGCGCGCCTGGTTGCGGCGCAGCTCGTTCTGCGGGAAGAAGAACATGCCCACCGCGTAGTCACGCTCGTCGGGAAGGGCGATTTGCAGCTGTTTTGCAGCCTTGCTAAAGAATTTATGCGAAATCTGAAGAAGAATGCCAACGCCGTCTCCTGTCTTTCCCTCGGCGTCCTTTCCCGCGCGGTGCTCCAGCGTTTCCACAATGGTCAGCGCGTTCTCCACCGTGGCGTGGGACTTGATTCCCCTGATATTTACTACTGCTCCGATACCGCAGTTGTCGTGCTCGAAATCGGAGGAATAGAGCGACTGTTTCATCAGTTCTTCTCTTTCTGCCGGTTTTGCGGCTAACAGTGACATGGTGTATCATTCCTTTCAGTATTGGTGATTTTGCAAGTTTGCTGTTATGAACTTGCAAAGCCCTTGAACAATCGTATTATAGTACCCTCTGTGAAGCTTGTCAAGAGCATTTTGCAATTTATTTTCGGGATGTTTCATTTGCGAAGCGAAATACAGGGCAAATTGTCATTATTTTTTGTGGATTTTGCAAGATTGATAAAATTTCCTGCATTAAATTTCAAAAACCCCCTTGACAAAATTTTAACAGGGCTGTATAATGGCACCAATGACACAGCAAGGGCGCTGACAGCATAGGCTATCAGTGTCCTTTTGTTTTTGTCAATCAGGTAGAATGGAGAGATTAATTATGACAAAGGTACCCGAACTGTTTGGCAGCAAGGTGTTTAACGACCAGGTAATGCACGAGAGACTTCCCGGCACCACCTATAAGGCGCTCAAGAAAACCATAGAGAACGGCGAGCCGCTGGATATCAGCGTTGCCAACGTTGTGGCGAACGCCATGAAGGACTGGGCGGTGGAGCAGGGCTGCACGCACTTTACCCACTGGTTCCAGCCGATGACAGGCGTTACCGCCGAAAAGCATGACAGCTTTATCCAGCCTTGCGGCGACGGCGTGATTATGGAGTTCTCGGGCAAGGAGCTCATCAAGGGCGAGCCCGACGCGTCCTCGTTCCCGAGCGGCGGCATCCGCGCCACCTTTGAGGCGCGCGGCTATACCACATGGGACCCCACTTCTCCCGCGTTCGTTAAGGACGGTTCCTTATATATACCCACCGCGTTCTGTTCCTACACAGGCGAGGTACTCGACAAAAAGACCCCGCTGCTCCGTTCTATGGAGCGCCTGAGCGCGGAGGCGGTCAAGATTTTGCATTTACTCGGCAAGACGGACGTGACCAGAGTGGCAACCACCGTGGGACCCGAGCAGGAATATTTCCTGGTTGACAAGGATTTGTACGAGCAGCGCGTTGACCTTAAGCTGACAGGCAGAACGCTCTTCGGAGCGAAGGCGCCCAAGGGTCAGGAGCTGGAGGATCACTATTTCGGCTCCATCAAAACGCGCGTAGCCGCCTATATGAAGGATCTGGACGAGGAGCTGTGGAAGCTCGGCATCCTCGCCAAGACCAAGCACAACGAGGTGGCGCCCTCGCAGCATGAGCTGGCGCCGATTTTCTCCACCTCGAACATCGCCACCGACCACAACGAGCTGACCATGGAGGTCATGCAGAAGGTCGCCGAGCGGCACAATTTAGTGTGCCTGCTGCACGAGAAGCCCTTCAAGGGCGTGAACGGCTCGGGCAAGCACAACAACTGGTCCATCACCACCAACACGGGTGAAAACCTGCTGTCTCCCGGCAAGCACCCCGAAAGCAACACGCAGTTCCTGCTCTTCCTCGCGGCGATTGTCAAGGCGGTAGATGAATACCAGGATCTGCTGCGCATCACCGTCGCCTCGGCAGGCAACGACCACCGTCTGGGCGCCAACGAAGCGCCGCCCGCTATCATTTCGATGTATCTGGGCGACGATCTGGACGCGCTGGTGCAGTCCATCATCAACGGCGGCAGCTATGAGAGCCACGGCAAGGAGCGTATGCACACGGGCGTAGACGTTCTGGCGGACTTCAAGAAGGACAATTCCGACCGCAACCGCACCTCGCCCTTCGCCTTCACGGGCAACAAGTTTGAGTTCCGCGCGCTCGGCTCCTCGCTGAACATCGCGTGCCCCAACTACATGCTCAACACCATGGTTGCCGACGAGCTGGCGCAGTTCTATGAGGCGCTCAAGGACGCGGAGGATCTGGAAGCGGCTGCCAAGGCGCTGATCCGCGAAACCCTGACCGCGCACCGCAGAATCATCTTCAACGGCGACAACTATTCCGACGAATGGGTAGCCGAAGCGGAGCGCCGCGGTCTGCTGAACCTCAAGTCGCTGCCGGAGGCGATGCAGCACTTCATGACCGAAAAGAACATCTCGCTCTTTGTGAGAAACAATATCATCTCCGAGGAAGAATTACGCGCAAGATGTGAGATCGAGCTGGAAACATACGCGAAGCAGATCAGCATTGAGGCGATGACGATGGTGGACATGGCAAAGAAGGACATTCTTCCCGCTGTTACCGCGTATATCCGCGAGCTGACCGAGACGGCTCTTGCCAAGAAGGCGCTGTCCGAAAGCATTTCCGTCAAGGCGGAGCTGGATCTGATCAACGCGCTGACCGACAAGCAGGAGCAGTTCGCCGCGCTGACAGCCGAGCTGCAGGACGAGATCGCCGCAGCCTCGCTCATAGCGGACAATCAGGAGGCGGCTACCGCCTACCGCGAAAAGGTATTCGCGAAAATGGAGGAGCTTCGCGCCGTGGGCGACAGCATTGAAGAGGAAACGGCTGCCGAGTTCTGGCCGTATCCTTCCTACACGGATCTGCTGTTCGGTGTGTAATTATTTCTGAATATATATAATAGGTATACAAAGGGTATATAAGGAGAATCGTATATGTGTGGCATAGTAGGATATGTGGGACCCCGCGACTGCACGGATGTGCTGGTGTCGGCGCTGACCAAGCTGGAATACAGGGGTTATGACTCTGCGGGAATCGCGGTGTTTGAGGACGGCAAGATAGCCGTGGCAAAAACCAAGGGCAGGCTTTCCGATTTGACCGCGAAAATGGAAGCAGAGGGAAAGCCCCGCGGTCACGCGGGCATCGGACATACGCGTTGGGCGACGCACGGAGAGCCCTCCGACGTCAATTCGCACCCCCACTCGGGCAGGCGCGTTACCATCGTACACAACGGTATCATTGAGAATTACAAGCAGCTCAAGCAATTTTTAATAGAAAACGAGCGCGACGAGTTCCTGTCCGATACCGACACGGAGGTGGTAGCCCAGCTGCTGGACTTCTACTATGACGGCAACCCGATTCGCTGCATACGCAGGGTGCTTCACGAGCTGCGCGGCTCGTTCGCTCTCGGCATCGTATTTGCCGACCATCCCGAAACGGTTTACGCCGTGCGCTGTGAAAGCCCCCTGATCGTCGGTCAGGGCGCCGGCGAGGTGTTCCTCGCTTCCGACGTTCCTGCCATCATCAAATATACAAAGGATTACTACCTGCTGGAGTACGGCGAGATCGCCGTTCTCAAAAACGGCACCGTCCAGTTTTGCAGCCTGCACGGCAGAATGCTCGAAAAAGAGCTGCACACCGCCGACTGGGACGAGGACAGCGCCGAAAAGGGCGGCTATCCGCACTTTATGATTAAAGAGATCCACGAGCAGCCCACCGCTGTCAAGACGACCATCACGCCGCGCATTGAGGACGGTATGCCCGACCTCAGCGAGTGCGGCATCACCCCCGAGGTGCTCCGCAGCTTTCGGAACATCTTCATCGTCGCCTGCGGCACCGCTATGCACGCGGGCATGGTGGGCAAGTATGTAATAGAAAAGCTGGCGCGCGTATCCGTCACGGTGGACATAGCCAGTGAATTTCGCTACCGCGACCCGCTCATCGGAGAAAACGATCTGGTCATTATCATCAGCCAGTCGGGCGAGACTGCCGACTCCAAGGCGGTGCTCAATCTGGTGAAGGGAACGGGAGCCAAGACGCTGGCGATCGTCAACGTCAAGGGCAGCTCCATCGCCCGTGAAGCGGATATGGTGATTTACACCCACGCCGGCCCCGAAATCGCGGTCGCGTCCACCAAGGCGTATATGGTGCAGCTTGCGGTGATGTACCTGCTGGCGTTTGAAATGGCGTATGCCAAGGGCAGAATCGGCGAGGAGACCTGCAAAAAGCTTACCGCGGGACTCGTTGCCATGCCCGACGTCATCAGCAGAACCATTGACAAGGTGGTAGATGACTGCCAGTACATCTCCACCAAGCTGATCACCGCCGACAGTCTGCTCTATATCGGACGCGGACTGGACTACGCGCTTTCGATGGAAGGCTCTCTGAAGCTCAAGGAGATTTCCTACATCCATTCCGAGAGCTACGCTGCGGGCGAGCTGAAGCACGGCACCATCTCGCTGGTCGAGGAGGGAATGCCCGTCATAGCCGTCGCCACGCAGAACACGCTGCTGGAAAAGACGGTTTCAAATATAAAGGAGGTCAAGGCGCGCGGCGCGATGACGATCGTCATCTGCGACGAGGAGGCGGACATTGACCCCGACGCGGCGGATTATCTGATCCGCGTGCCGAAGCTGACGGAAATGCTCATGCCCATGGTGGCGACCGTTCCCATGCAGCTTCTGGCGTATTACACCTCGGTCAACAAGGGCAACGACGTAGACAAACCCAGAAATCTGGCAAAGTCCGTAACCGTAGAATAGGCAACGTGACGTTGCATCCGGTGCGGCTTTGGAGAAGCCGGTTTGGCAAATACGTCGGACTAACGCCGCATTATGACGCGGCGTTAACGGAAGGCTTTGTAAGACGGATTCTATCCAAAGCCGCACTGACAGCAGCGGCACGCTGATGCTATCATCCGATAGGCTAACATATGACAACGCAACGGCGCGTTTCCCAATAGTTTGGGGACGCGCCGTTGTGTCATGTCCAACTAAATTTTATGGAGTGATCAAAATGAGTGAATCAGTAAAAGAACTGGTTACACAAATGACGAACAGCCAGCTGTTCGCCGTGTGGTTCCTAATCGGAGCCGCGCTGGTGTTCTGGATGCAGGCGGGCTTCGCGATGGTGGAGGCGGGCTTTACCCGCGCCAAGAATACAGGCAACATCATCATGAAGAACCTGATGGATTTCTGCATCGGCACCGTGACCTTTATTCTCATCGGCTTCAGCTTGCTGATGGGCGAGGACTTGGTCGGATTGATCGGCAAGCCGGGCTTCGACCTCTTTACCTCTTACGCAAACTTCGATTTTTCGAGCTTTGTGTTCAACCTCGTGTTCTGCGCCACCACCGCCACCATCGTGTCGGGCGCCATGGCGGAGCGCACCAAGTTCCTGTCCTACTGCGTCTATTCCGGCGTTATTTCCGCCGTCATCTATCCCGTTGAGGCGCACTGGATCTGGGGCAACGGCTGGCTGAGTCAGCTGGGCTTCCACGATTTCGCCGGCTCCTGCGCTATCCACATGGTCGGCGGTATCTCCGCCCTCATCGGCGCCACCATTCTCGGCGCGCGTATCGGCAAGTTCAAAAGAAACGACAAGGGCAAGGTCGTCAAGGTAGGCGCCTTCCCCGGTCACAACATCGCGCTCGGCGCGCTGGGCGTGTTTATCCTCTGGCTCGGCTGGTACGGCTTTAACGGCGCGGCAGCCACCTCTGTGGAGCAGCTCGGCTCCATCTTCCTGACCACCACCGTAGCGCCCGCCATCGCGACCGTTACCTGTATGATTTTCACCTGGGTCAAGTTCGGCAAGCCCGACGTCAGCATGTGTCTGAACGCCTCCCTTGCCGGTCTGGTTGCCATTACGGCAGGCTGCGACGTCACCGACGCGCTCGGCGCGATCCTCATCGGCCTTGTTTCGGGCGTTCTCGTCGTTGTCGGCGTTTGGGCGCTTGACTACCGACTCCACATCGACGACCCTGTGGGCGCGGTTGCGGTTCATATGCTGAACGGTATCTGGGGCACGCTGGCGGTCGGTCTGTTTGCCACCGACTCCGCTCCCGGCTATGCCATTGCGAACGCCTCGGGCGACAAGCTCGTCGGTCTGTTCTATGGCGGCGGCTTTGAGCTGCTCGGTCTGCAGCTGATCGGCTTCGGTTCCGTTGCGCTGTGGACGGTTGTTACCATCACCATCACATTCCTTGTCATTAAAAAGACACTGGGACTCAGAGTTTCCCGCGAGGAGGAGATGACAGGCCTCGACGCGACAGAGCACGGTATGCCTTCCGCTTACGCAGGCTTCTCCATGATCCCCGAATATATTGAGGAGGGCGAGACGCCCGTGTTTGTCACCGGAGACGCGCCTGTTGCCGAAGCGGTTCCCGTTAAGAAGGTACCGACCTTTGACGACGGCACACCCAAGATCACCAAGGTTGAAATCGTCTGCAAGGAGTCCCGCCTTGAGCCGCTGAAGAACGCGATGATGGGCATCGGCATTACCGGTATGACGGTATCGCACGTTCTCGGCTGCGGCGCACAGAAGGGCAAGCCCGAATATTACCGCGGCGTACAGATCGAAGCCAACCTGCTGCCCAAGGTGCAGATAGAAATCGTCGTCTGCAAGGTGCCTGTATCGCAGGTTATTGAAACCGCCAAGAAGGTTCTCTATACCGGTCACATCGGCGACGGTAAAATCTTTGTTTACGACGTCGAGAACGTTGTCAAGGTGAGAACGGGCGAAACCGGCTACGACGCCATGCAAGACGTAGAATAAGCAGCGCGCCGCTGCTGTCAGTGCCCCTTTTGATAGAATGCATTTTACAAAGCGTTTCGCTAACGGGGCGTCATAACGCCGGAGTAAGCGGTAAAGTCTTTGTTAAACGTTGGTTGCACGGCAGCGCCCCGGCGGTCAGTTCGCGCTACCGGTGTTTGGCTGTAACTTTACCTTCATGCACGCGCTGAAATGCGGGAGTGAGCGGTTAAGTGATTATCAAACATCGCTCGCGCGTATTGGGCGTCGCGACATGCGACCGCTTAAATGATTTAGCTATCCACTTATTATCCACATATACGAGGGGTTGGCTCTCTGTCTTTTATCAGGCAGGGAGCCGATTCCTTTTTCTGTTCTTACCACACCTTGTTCCCATAAAGGAGCATTTGAAACCCTCCGCTGCGCTTTGCTATATATGTCGCTTGTTCCGAAAAAATCTTTTGAAAAGTATTGACAATCATATGAACATGTGCTATAATCTAGTAAACTTTTAAAGCGGAGGGGTGATTCGTTTGAACCAAAACAGAGCCGGAAACACGGGCGGCGGTTTTTCGCTGTACCGTCCGATGATTCAGGCGGCGGACGGGCTGACGCTGCGGCAGGTCTGCTCCATTACGGGGCTGGAGCCTAGCACCGTTCAAAACTGGATCAGGCGCGGCTTTGTAGCGCACCCCGTGGAGAAGAAGTACCGCGAACGGCAGCTCGCGCGCATATTGCTCATTTCGGAGCTGCGCGACTGCATGAAAATCGACAGCATCGGCGCGCTGCTGGCAACGGTCAACGGCGACGCGGACGACACGGGCGACGACATCATCTCCGAGGAGCAGCTATACGATTACCTGCGCGCGGTCATTGACCGACCGGCGGAGGGCGCGCTTCCCATCGGGGACATTCCCTCTGCGGTGGAAGAAGTAACACAGGACTATGTTCCGACGGACGAAACCGCGGCGCGGCGGCTGAACGCGGCGCTGACGGTGATGGTGTACGCCTACACGGCGGGACAGTATAAAAAGGAAGCCGACCGAAGGCTTCAAAGTATTTTGGGTGAACAAGGAGAAGCATTATGACAGTAAGTGTTAACGGTGAAAAGAAACCGGGCGTAAAAAAATGGAAAAAGCTGATTATCATCGGCGTCATCGCGCTGTTTGCGCTGGTGGTGCTGCTCAATAGCTTCACGGTGGTGGACGCGGGTCACACGGGCGTTGTGGTCACCCTCGGAAGCGTTAACGAGGGCGTGCTGCAGGAGGGCATCCACACCAAGGCTCCCTTTGTGCAGAGCGTCATTAAAATCGACAACCGCATTCAAAAGCTGGAGGTCAATACCGAGGCGTTCTCCAAGGACCTGCAAAGCGTCAAAACGGTGCTCGCCATCAACTACCGCGTAGACACCTCCAAGAGCTACAGCATTTATAAGAACATCGGCGCGGACTACGAGAACGTGCTGGTGGTGCCTGCGGTCAATGAGGTGCTCAAGGCGACGACAGCCCAGTACACCGCCGAGGAGAGCGTTACCAACCGCGCGCTGATTTCGGACGGTCTGGTAGAGGGTCTGAATAAAAAGCTCAACGAGCTGGGGCTGTATGTGACCGACGTCAACATCATCGACTTTGATTTCTCCGAGGCGTTCATCAACGCCATCGAGGAAAAGCAGGTCGCGCAGCAGAAGCTGCTGAAGGCGGAAACCGAAAAGCAGACCGCCATCACCAACGCAAAGGCAGCGGCGGAAGCGGCGAAAATCAAGGCGGAGGGCGACGCGGAGGCAAACAAGAAGCTGAACGATTCGCTCACCGACAGAGTGATTGAAAACAAGAAAATTGAGAAATGGAACGGCGAGCTGCCGAGAGTAAGCGGCAGCGGCGGAACCATTATCGATATTGGCAGTGTGGACAGCACCACCGCCAAGTCAGAGTAAGGAGTACAGTATGGGCTTTTGGATTTTTGGAATCATTGTGGTAGGCGGACTTCTGGCAGCGCTGATGATCCGCGGATTCAACTACAATCATCGCATCGGCGAGGGCATGTTCAAGAACAGCGAGTACAACCTTGACGAGAAGGACGACTTTGTCGACAAGAACTACTATGACAAGGACGCGCTGAAAAAGTAAGCGGACGTTTCAAGCTCAGAAAAGAAACCAAACGGGCAGTCTTGCGGGATTGTCCGTTTGTTTTTTGTCAATAGGTGCTGTGCCGCCAATCAGCAGGCAGTCATTTCCGTCGTTGATGGCAAAATGATTTCCACAGGGAATTTTGAGAAAGCTATTGACATTTATAACGGAGCGTGCTATAATGCAAGCAGTTTAATAGTGTAAACCGATGAAGCGGAGATAACGGCAATCATGCCTTTTCAGAGAGCCTGCGGTGCTGAGAGTCAGGTGAGAAACAAGTTGTCAAATGGACCGCGGAGGGCGCAGTCAAACGGGGGTTGCCCCGGAGTATTCTGCGACGTTGCAGGCAGACGTCATTTGCCGGGGATATGTTGGTATCCCGCTAAGCGCACGGGTCATGCCGTGAAATTAAGGTGGCACCGCGGATAATGTTGTTTTATTCGTCCTTAACAGAGCTTGTGTTCTGTTGAGGACGTTTTGTTTTGTCAGGAGGTAATCGGGTTATGAAAATTATTCCCGCGTTGGAACAGGTGAGGGACATCGCGGCACAGGGCGCCTACGATATCGTGCCCCTGAGCTGTGAGATTCTCTCGGATTTTATCACGCCCATCGAGGCGATGCGCATATTGAAGGCGGTCTCCACGCACTGCTATATGCTGGAGTCCGCGCAGGCGAACGACCGCTGGGGACGCTACACCTTCCTCGGCTTTGACCCCGTCATGGCGATCACCTGCATTGACGGCGAGATGAAGGCGGGCGGCGAACAGCTGCACACCGACGATCCCTCCGCCTATCTGCGGAAGCTGCTTTCCAAGCTCAGAAGCCCGCGCTTTGACTACCTTCCGTCCTTCACGGGCGGTCTGGTGGGTTATTTTTCCTACGACTACCTCGGCTACAGCGAGCCGCGCGTCCGCTGCCGCGCAGAGGACAGCGAGGCGTTCAAGGACGTTGACTTAATGCTGTTCGACAAGGTGATCGCCTTTGACAACGTCAGACAAAAGATCATTCTCATTGCCAATATGAAGCTCGACGACTTAGAGGAGGGCTACCGACGGGCGGCGGCTTCGCTGCGGGAGCTTGCCGACCTGCTGCGCAACGGCAAAAAAAGCAGGGAGAAAAGCGGCAGACTGCTCGGTGAGGTCACGCCGCTGTTCAGCAGAGAGCAGTACTGCGCCATGGTGGAGTGCGCCAAGCGGCACATCCGCGAGGGCGACATCTTCCAGATCGTGCTGTCCAACCGACTGAGCGCGCCGTTTGAGGGCAGTCTGCTCAACACCTACCGCGTGCTGCGCACCATCAACCCCTCGCCGTATATGTTCTATTTTTCGGGAACCGACGTGGAGGTGGCGGGCGCTTCTCCCGAAACGCTCGTCAAGCTTGAAAACGGCGTGCTCCACACCTTTCCGCTGGCGGGCACCCGTCCGCGCGGCAGGAGCGAGCTGGAGGACGCCGCGCTGGAGAAAGAGCTGCTCGCCGACGAAAAGGAGCTTGCCGAGCACAATATGCTGGTCGATCTGGGGCGCAACGATTTGGGCAAAATCAGCCGCTTCGGCACCGTGGAGGTGGAGAAGCTCCGCAGCATTGAGCGGTTCTCCCATGTCATGCACATCGGCTCCACCGTGCGCGGCGAGATCCGCGCCGATAAGGACGCCTTTGACGCCATCGAGGCGGTGCTCCCTGCGGGCACGCTCTCGGGAGCGCCGAAGATCCGCGCCTGCCAGCTGATCGGCGCGCTTGAAAACAACAAGCGCGGCATCTACGGCGGCGCTATCGGCTACATCGACTTCACGGGCAATATGGACACCTGCATTGCCATCCGCATCGCCTACAAGAAGAACGGCAAGGTCTTTGTCAGAAGCGGCGCGGGCATTGTGGCGGACTCCGACCCCGAGAAGGAATATCAGGAATGCCTGAACAAAGCCAAGGCGTCGCTGCGGGCGCTGGAGCTGGCGCAGGAGGTGGACGTATGATTTTACTTATTGACAATTACGACAGCTTTTCCTATAATCTTTATCAGTATGTCGGCGAAATCGAGCCCGACATCAAGGTCATCCGCAACGACGAGATGACCGTAGAGGAAATCCGCGCGCTTCACCCCGACCGCATCATTCTTTCCCCCGGTCCCGGCAGACCCGAGGACGCGGGCATTATCATCGACGTGGTGAAGGAGCTGGGAGCGGAGATCCCCGTTCTGGGCGTGTGTCTGGGGCATCAGGCGATCTGCGCGGCGTTCGGCGCCACCGTCACCTACGCCAAGCGGCTGATGCACGGCAAGCAGAGCGAGGTCACGTTCGACAGGACTTGCCCGCTGTTCGCGGACTGTCCCGACCGTGCTCCCGTGGCGCGGTACCATTCGCTGGCAGCCGACGCGGAGACCATGCCCGCGTGCCTGCGCGTCACCGCAAAGACGGACGACGGCGAGATCATGGCGGTGCAGCATGAGCGTTATCCCGTGTTCGGCGTGCAGTTCCACCCCGAGTCCATTATGACGCCCGACGGCAAGGCGATGCTCAGCCGCTTTATCCGTCAATTGAAATGATGAATCAACAGATGAATATAAGGATCATTACCTTACAAATAGACAATCCGATACCCGGTCTGTTCCGGGTTATGAAAGGAAGCAAACAGCATGATTAAGGAAGCCATTGTAAAAATCGTCAGCAAGGACGATTTAACCTACGGCGAAGCCTACGCCGTGATGAATGAGATCATGAACGGCGACACCACTCCCACACAGAACGCGGCGTTTCTGGCTGCGCTCTCCACCAAGAGCGCCAAGGCGGAAACAACCGACGAAATAGCCGGCTGCGCCGCCGCCATGCGCGACCACGCCACCAAGGTGGAAACGGGCATGGATGTATTTGAAATCGTCGGCACGGGCGGCGACAACGCCCAAAGCTTTAACATCTCCACCACCTCTGCCCTCGTCGCGGCGGCGGGCGGCATGAAGGTCGCCAAGCACGGCAACCGCGCCGCCTCCTCCAGCAGCGGTACGGCGGACTGTCTGGAAGCCCTCGGCGTGAACATCAACCAAAGCCCCGCGCACTGCGTGGAGCTGCTCCGGGAGGCGGGCATGTGCTTCTTCTTCGCGCAGAAGTACCACACCTCCATGAAATACGTCGGCGCCATCCGCCGCGAGCTGGGCTTCCGCACGGTGTTCAATATCCTCGGACCGCTCACCAATCCCGCCTCGCCGTCCATGCAGCTGCTGGGCGTGTACGATGCGTATCTCGTGGAGCCGCTGGCGCAGGTGCTCATCAACCTCGGCGTCAAGCGCGGCATGGTGGTCTACGGCACCGACAAGCTCGACGAAATCTCCATGAGCGCCCCGACCAAGGTATGCGAAATCAAGGACGGCTGGTTCAAGTCCTATGTCATCAAGCCCGAGGATTTCGGCTTTGCGCGCTGCACCAAGGACGACCTCAAGGGCGGCACGCCTGCCGAAAACGCGCAGATCACCCGCGATATTCTGGCGGGCGCGCAGGGTCACAAGCGCAACGCGGTGCTGCTCAACGCGGGCGCGGCGCTTTATATCGGCGGCAAGGCGGCGACCATGAAGGACGGCGTAACGCTGGCGGCGGAGCTGATCGACTCGGGCAAGGCGCTGCAGACGCTGGAAAAGGTCATCGAGGTCAGCAACCGTCCCGAGGTTGAGGCATGAATATTCTGGAACAGCTTGCTGCGCACGCCCGCGAGAGGGTAGAGGCGGCAAAGAAAACCATTCCCTTCGAAACGGTAAAGGCGCGGGCGCTCGCACTGCCGAGGGGCGGCTTCCGCTTTGAAAACGCCCTGAAAACGCCCGACATCGCTTTTATCTGCGAGTGCAAAAAGGCGTCGCCCTCCAAGGGGCTGATCGCTCCCGATTTCCCGTATCTGCAAATCGCGCGGGACTACGAGGCGGCGGGCGCGGACTGCGTGTCCGTGCTGACCGAGCCGAAGTGGTTTTTGGGAAGCGACGCCTATTTAAAGGAAATCGCCGCGGCCGTGCAGCTTCCCTGCCTGCGTAAGGACTTCACGGTGGACGCGTATATGATATATGAGGCGAAGCTGCTGGGCGCTTCGGCGGTGCTGCTGATCGCGGCGCTGCTCCCCGAACGGCAGCTGCGCGATTACCTCGCCGTCTGCGACGAGCTGGGGCTTTCCGCTCTGGTGGAGGCGCACAGCGAGGAAGAGGTGTACGCCGCCCTCAACGCGGGCGCGCGGGTCATCGGCGTGAATAACCGCAATTTAAAGGACTTTAGCGTCGACACGGAAAACAGCAGACGCTTGCGCAGCCTGATTCCGCGTGACAGTCTGTTTGTATCCGAGAGCGGCGTCAGAACGGCGGCGGATGTGCAGCTGCTGCGGGAGGCGGGCGCCGACGCGGTGCTCGTGGGAGAAACGCTGATGAGGGCTGCCGACAAGCGGCAGAAGCTGAACGAATTGAGAGGAAATCTATGACAAAGATAAAGCTGTGCGGCTTATCGCGCACACAGGATATAGAGGCGGCAAACCGCTTGAAGCCCGACTACATCGGCTTTGTGTTCGCCGCAAAGAGCAAGCGCCGCGTGTCGCATTTGCAGGCGGCGGAGCTGAAAAGCAGGCTCAACCCCGACACCAAGGCGGTGGGTGTGTTCCTCGACGACGACCTCGACACGGTCGCCGCGATGATGAATCTCGGCATCGTGGATGTGGTGCAGCTCCATGGCGCGGAGGACGAGGAATATTTACAAAAGCTGCGCACCATCACCGACAAGCCGATCATCAAGGCGTTTGTCATCAACTCCGCGGAGGATATCCGCCGCGCCGCGGCGTGCAGCGCCGACTACATCCTGCTGGACGGGGGAAAGGGCAGCGGCAGGGCGTTTGACTGGAGCCTGCTCCGGGATATTCAAAGACCGTATTTCCTCGCGGGCGGACTCAACCCCGACAACGCCGCCGACGCGGTCGCCAATCTGCACCCCTTTGCCGTGGACGTGAGCACGGGCATTGAAACGAACGGAGTAAAAGACAACGAAAAAATGACGGCGTTTGTCGCCGCCGTGAGAAAGGGAGACACGCTATGACAAATCCATACGGACGCTTCGGCGTACACGGCGGACAGTATATCCCCGAAACGCTGATGAACGCGGTGATTGAGCTGGAGGAAGCGTACAATCACTACCGGAACGACCCCGACTTTAACCGCGAGCTGACCGCTCTGTTCAACGACTACGCGGGCAGACCGTCGCGGCTCTACTTCGCCGAGAAAATGACGAACGACCTCGGCGGCGCGAAAATCTACCTCAAGCGCGAGGATCTGAACCACACGGGCGCGCATAAAATCAATAACGTGCTCGGTCAGGCGCTGCTTGCCAAAAAGATGGGAAAAACCCGCCTGATCGCCGAAACGGGCGCGGGACAGCACGGCGTTGCCACCGCCACCGCCGCCGCGCTGATGGGCATGGAGTGCGTGGTGTTCATGGGCGAGGAGGACACCAAACGGCAGGCGCTGAACGTCTATAAGATGAAGCTCCTCGGCGCGCGCGTGGTGCCCGTCACCACCGGCACCTCCACCCTGAAGGACGCGGTGAGCGAGGCGATGCGCGAGTGGACCAAGCGCATTGCCGACACGCACTACTGCCTCGGCTCCGTCATGGGACCGCACCCCTTCCCGACGATCGTGCGCGATTTTCAGGCGGTTATTTCCAAGGAGATCAAAGAGCAGATGCTCGAAAAGGAGGGCAGGCTGCCCGACGTCGTCATGGCGTGCGTGGGCGGCGGCTCCAACGCCATCGGCAGCTTCTATCATTTCATTGAGGACAGGGACGTGCGCCTCATCGGCTGCGAGGCGGCGGGCAGAGGTATCGACACCTTTGAAACCGCGGCGACCATCTCCACGGGCAGACTCGGCATTTTCCACGGCATGAAGTCCTATTTCTGTCAGGACGAGGACGGACAGATCGCGCCCGTCTATTCGATTTCCGCCGGTCTGGATTACCCCGGCGTGGGACCCGAGCACGCATATCTGCATGACATCGGCAGGGCGGAGTATGTGGCGATCACCGACGACGAAGCGGTGAACGCCTTTGAGTACCTCTCCAAAACAGAGGGCATCATTCCCGCCATCGAGTCCTCTCACGCGCTGGCGCACGCCATGAAGATCGCGCCGGCAATGGACAAGAACAGCATTATCGTCGTCACCGTTTCCGGCAGGGGCGACAAGGACTGCGCGGCGATCGCGCGCTACAGAGGGGAGGATATCAATGAGTAATATCGCAAAGGCGTTTGAAAACGGCAAGGCGTTCATTCCGTTCATCACCTGCGGCGACCCCGACCTGGCGACCACCGCCGAGGCGGTGCGCGAGGCGGTCAGAAACGGCGCCGACCTGATCGAGCTGGGCATTCCGTTCTCCGACCCCACGGCGGAGGGTCCCGTTATCCAGGGCGCGAATATCCGCGCGCTCAGCGGCGGGGTGAAGACCGATATGATTTTCGAGTTCGTGCGCGGTCTGCGCAGGGACGTGACGGTGCCCATGGTGTTCATGACCTACGCCAATGTGGTGTTTTCCTACGGCGCGGAGGACTTTATCTCCGCCTGTGCGGAAATCGGCATTGACGGTCTGATCCTGCCCGATATCCCCTATGAGGAAAAGGACGAGTTCCTTCCGTTCTGCCGCCGGTACGGCGTGGAGCTGATCTCCCTGATCGCGCCCACCTCCGCCAACCGCGTGGGCATGATCGCCAAGGAGGCGGAGGGCTTCATCTACCTCGTGTCGAGCCTCGGCGTGACAGGGGAGAGAAGCAGCATCACCACCGACCTCGCCTCCATCGTCAAGATCATCCGCGAGAACACCGACGTGCCCTGCGCCATCGGCTTCGGCATTTCCACTCCCGAGCAGGCGAACGAGATGGCGGCGCTTGCCGACGGCGTGATCGTCGGCTCCGCCATCGTGAAGCTGCTGGAGCAGCACGGCAAGGACGCGCCGCAGTATATCGGCGAATATGTCAGGACCATGAAACGAGCCGCTGCTTCCGCCAAATAATGAATGGTAATATCTGTTAATAAGAAAGCCTTCCGGCGTCACACGGCGCCGGGGGCTGTTTCGTGTAACAGGGCAAGGCAGGCTGCCGTATCATAACCGACAACCCGTTACCTTTTCGGATAAAAATGAAAATCGGACAGGAGATGTTCCGCACAGAAAGCGCCTGCCTGATTTGCTTTTAAACTATATGCATCGGCTTTATGGAAAAATCTGTCTAAATAACAAAATATTCCTGTTAAATCAGTCAATTTCGTTTTCAAAAGGAATAAAATCATTAAAAAGGGAATAGTAATTTTGATATATTTATGTTAAAATTATACAACACCGCGGCGAATGAATGTCATTTACAGAAGGGGTTGGACCCCGACAGACACGCCGCGCTGCACTATTTCTGTCCCAAAAGCATAAAGGCGGTTATACAGCGTTGCTGTGCAACGACCTTTGTACTTTTCCGGTCGAGGGGAAGTGAAACCATGAATATTAAAAATTTGTCCTACCTGAGCGAGTACGGCGCAGAGTTGAACGAGGAGCATATGAGCGTGAACATTCCGCTTGATCATGGAGGCAGCGTGGTCGGCTATTTTCCGATTGAGAGCGTCCAGATCTATGCGTATGATGTACACGGCGGCGAGCTTCCCGATCTGCTGCGCATGGGACTGCGTCAGCCCGAGCGCGGCCGCTATCTGCGCACCATCGCCTGCCGCAGCGGCTCCTGCGAGTTCGTCAAGAACGGACGCAGCGCCATTCTGAAGGCGGGTGAGGTCTCGCTGGACTACGGCAAGGACGCCGTGCCCATTTCGCTTTCCGCGAGCGACTATGTCGGCGTGGAGGTCATTTTGCAGGTAGAAGAGGTTATCCGTGAGAGCGTCATGTATATGCTGATGCATCAGTCCATCAAGACGATGAAGCTTTCCGATAAGGACGTCAAGGAAAACTTCATGTTCTACTTCAATATGTCTTCCGACACCAAATTCAATATCGACAGGTTGTTGAAATACTGCCAGTCAGCCTCCGACCCGTCTATCGTTCTGATCAAGGCGGCGGAGATCGGTCACGATCTGGGAGTGGATTTGCAGAACTCCAAATCCTCCTGCCGCACCTTTGTCACCAAATCACAGCTGATGGTGGCGGAGGACATTCACCGCGCTCTCACAGAGGAGTACGATAAAAAGTGGGTAGCGGCTTATTTTGCCGAGAAATACGGTGTGAGCACCACCACGGTCAAGCATTATTTCAAGAGCGTGTTCGGCTATGACTACAAAGAGTACCAGATGAAGGTACGCATGGAAAACGCCGCGCGTATGCTCACCGAAACCTCGCTTTCGGTCGGCGAAATATCCTCGCGCGTCGGCTATGCCACCCACGCCAAGTTCGGCGTTGTGTTCAAAAAGACCTACGGCATCACGCCCATGGAGTACCGCCGCGCCAATAAATTCCACCAGGCAAACCGTTCGCGTTCTGCGGACAGCGGCGAGAGTTTCGACGGCGGAGAAGATGCGCAGGGCATTTAAACTTTAGCTTGTTCCTTTTCTTTTCTTTTCTCAAAAACGGCTATACATCTGCTGAGGGGTAGTGTATAGCCGTTTTTCCGTGTGTTCGGATATTACCGTTGTTTCGCACCTTTCAGCCTGTTTGTGCTAAATATTGAATGGCAGAAACGTTGAGGGTATTATAGTGATAAAAAGCCAAAAAACATTATCAGGCTGCAAAAATGTTGTTGCAAATTGACACTGCTCATGCTAAAGTGAGATAATACCCCTGCTATAAGGCAGGAGAAACGGCTGTTCCATAAAGACACTTTGGAGGTTGTACCATGAAAAAGAAAACCAAAAGCGTATTGTGTATGCTGCTGTCGCTTCTTCTCGCGGCAGCCGTTCTCGCCGCTGTTCCGGTAACGGCAGGCGCAGAGGAAACGGAGCCTGCTCCGTATCATGCCGCGGGCGACTGCGGCGCAACAACACCCGCCAATGTCAAATGGTTTGTGTTCCACGACGGTTCCATCGCGTTTTTCGGCTCGGAGGATATCATGTCCTGCCCGCCCAATCCCGACGGCACGCCCTCGGCGCCGTGGTACACCGAGAACATTGTCGCGGGTCTTACCGCCACCAAAATATCCGTTGAGGACGGTGTGACGGGCATCGGCGATTACGCCCTGTATGTGCCCGCCTATTACACGGTGATGCTGCAGTCCTATAATATTGAGCTGCCCAACTCGCTGATCA
>ONEN01000021.1 GCA_900316815.1 uncultured Eubacteriales bacterium
GTGAAGATGTACTCCGCCATCTTGGGGTTCCATCTTCTGGTCTGGTGACCGAAGTGAACGCCGGCCTCCAGGAGCTGTTTCATAGAAACTACTGCCATTATTATTTCCTCCTTAGGTTGTAACCTCCGCTGCGTTTGGTTTTCATCGGCCGAAAACGGAACCTCCGCCACCTTGCCGATAACGTCAGCGTGTGAAATTCACCAGAACATTATATAATATACAAACCGGTTTGTCAAGGTAATTTTACTTGTTTTTTCTCTTTTTTACCGGATTAACGCAAACAAAACAGCCCCCTGAGTTATTACACTCGGGGAGCTGTCTTTTCAGCATATATTGCTTCAGGCAAATCAAGCTTGCCTATCAGGCTCTCAAATCAAAGAATCTAACACCGTCGAGCTCACAGAGGAAAATCTGTGTCTCATGCCAAGCGCTGGAACCGATGTAGAAGCACATTACTCTGTGCTGCACAGCGATGCCGTCCTGATCAAAGATGTACGAAACAGCTGCCTTAACATCGGAGTTGGGCGCGATGTTGGTGGAACCGAAATACTGATACTCGCTGATGATTCTGTCAATCGAGGTGGTATTGGAACGAACCATCGAATCGCGGATAGCCTGCGCTACAATGGCAGCACCCGTATAACCCATGGTACCTGCCTCGCCCATAACAAGTCTCTCGAGCTTATCTCTGTCGTAAGAGGAAAGGCTCACATGCCGGGGTGAATAGCTGTAATCGGGGTTGGAAATGCTGACAAGCGCGCTGCCCGAGCTGTAGTAAACACTGTCGTCGGACTCATAATAGCTGTCGTCATCCACATAATCCTTGCTGCTGTCGTCGCTGTAACCGTAATCGTCATCGCTGTAGCTATAGCCGTAATCCTCACTGTAGGATTCATAATCCCAGTTGGAGGATACATGCTCAACAACCGACGACTGATCGGAGGGGCCTGCCTCCGCGGTCTTTGCGGTAGTCTTTACAGCGGTCTTTCCGGTCGCCGAAGAAGCGGAAGAGGTTGTTCCGTTGGCGGCGGACACCGAAGCAGCAGGCGCTTTGGTGGTTGCGGGAGCGGTTGCGGCGGGAGTTGTGTTTGCCTTGGCAGTGCCGGCGGGCTTGGTTGCCTCTGTTGCCTTAGTTGCCTTAGCTTCCTTTGCTGCCGCTTCCTTTTCATTTTCTTTTGCCTTTGCGGGCGCGGTTGTTACCTCCGCGCAGTTACCGGTGATAACACCAGAGAATTTATTGATGTCGCCCACCGAGTAAGAAGAGATTCTGCTGTCAGCGTATGCCTCAACGCCAGGGGCCATGGTAGTTGTGGGAACGATGAAAGCAGCTGCCGCAAGAACGGCGGCAAATCCTGCCGACGCTGCCTTGACCGCCTTGCGGCTTTTTCTGGAAGCCTTGACGGTATTTCCTGCGGATGTTTTAGTGTTTTGATGCTTATGGGTTGTAGCTCTCAAAAATTTGTCCTCCCTTTGATTTCCCTGAATACCGGCGCGTGTAAAATAATGGAAAACACGCGGATTTTTCAGGTGACGTCTTTAGTCGTGAAAATTTTATCAAACACACAATTTCAAGACTATTAAAACATACTTTTCGATAAATTGCAAGTCGCGGTTTGAAAAATCGGTCTGTAAAACCTGTGTCTGTTTTGTAATATTTTAATTATAATTACTTTATGCAATTATAATTAGTGCATCTCTCACAAAATATTAGAACTTTTATAGTACACTCTGACGAAATTTTAGAAAGTAAAAAAATTTTTGTTTTTGCGAAAAAACAGCCATTTCAAGCCGTTTTTTCGGGGCGGCGGCATCTTGCAGGTAATGATTACAGCGTCTGCACCGATTAATTGAATATTCTCCCACGGAATAATGTAATCGTCGGCGTTTTTAAATAATCTAAAAGAAAAAAATCGGTTAAATATTACAAAAGCTACAACGCGCGCATTTTTTGTATCCACTATAATATCATCAACCGTGCCGATGCGCACTCCGTCCACTGCACTGATGACTTCCTTGTGCCTGAGATCGCTTAGGCGGCAATCCATTTTCAACACCTCCGCCGCATTATATGAAAACTATTCCTACCATATGCGTTGACTTTTACGTGCGAATTTGTTAGAATAGGCGTATAAGCTTTTTTGATTGGAGTGAATGTGATGAAATACGTTTTTATGACCGACTCCTCCTGCGACATGTCCGTGAAGCAGGTAGAGGAAGCAGGCGTGAAGGTGCTCCCTATGGAGTTCCAGATTGACGATAAATACTACCAGCACTACCCCGACTGCCGCATGATGTCGCTTGAAGAGTTCTATACGGCGATGAAGAACGGCGCTATGCCGAAAACCACACAGATTAACTATATGAGCTTTAAAAACTACTTCGAGCCCTATCTCAAGGCCGGCAAGGATGTGCTTTACACCAGCATTGCATCGGGTCTGAGCGGCACCTATGACACCTGTATGATTGCCGTCAAGGAACTGGAAGAGGAATATCCGCAGCGGAAAATCGTCGTTGTTGACTCCCGCTGTGACTCCGCCGGTTTAGGTTTGCTGGTTTATCTTGCGGGCAGGGAATATAAAAAAGGCGTTACTATTGAAGAGCTGGAGCAATTCCTCGTTGAAACCCGCGACAATATTGCCCACTGGTTCGTGGTGGATGACCTGGATCAGCTCAAGCGCGGCGGCAGAATCTCCGCTGTTTCTGCCACCTTCGGCAAGGCGCTGCAGATCAAACCGCTCATCAGCTGTGATGAAACAGGCAAGCTTGTCAGCGTAGGCAAAATCAGAGGCAAAAGCAATGTGACGCCCACGCTGGAAAAATATGTGAAGCGCGACGCGATCGATCCAAAAAAGAATATCGCTTTTGTTGCCCATGCAGCCAACCCCGAGGGCGCCAAGGAGCTGAAAAAAGCCGTTAAGGGCATATTCAAGGAAGTGCAAATCTGTGAGATCGGCCCTGTTATAGGCTCTCACGTCGGCATTGGTATGCTCGCGGTTGTCTTTAAGGGAAAGAGAAATCCCGTTTCCTGATTCATCTGATGTAGAATAATATATATTATAAAAGGCTGACTCTCTGCTCCGTCGGAGCTTTGAGTCAGCCTTTTTCATTCCATCAATTTCACTTTATTGTCCGTCAGGCTTTTTCTCCGTAAAGCTGACGATGTAGTCCCGGTAATTCAGCTCAATAACGGTGACCCTGCCGTCACTGCGGATAAGGTGAAACACAGCCGCAGTGCCGTCATCATACTGCACATCCGCCTGACTGTCAGACGTTACCTCATAGGTGCCTGAACGGGTACCGTCGGTAGCGTCGCCGGGGCTGAGCCACAGCTGAAAGCGATTGTCGCCGTCAAAGGTAAGCGAGCCCTGATACTGCGAATAGCGGACGTTATACACCTCGTGGATATCCACCTCATCGCCGCTGGCGTCTTTGGCGGACTGTGAAACCCAATATGTGTTGCGCAGGACAAATTTAGCGTTTTCCCTACGCGCGGTGATCACAATAAATACCACCGCAATTGAGACAATCGCAGCGGTAATAGCGACCGCAAGCAGCTTGCGGAAAGAAAATTTATTTTTCTTCTTATCCTGCGAGGCAGGACCGTGTTTTTTCTTCTTTTTTGCCATCTTCACACCTTCTCTGCGTAATATACCCGGTAGCCCCTGTTGTCGCCCATTCTGTAAACCACACAGAAGGTGACGGGCGCTTTGCCGTCTGCATCCCATTCGGTTACGGTTATGTCCATTGTTTCATCCGGCAGCGCAATTGCGTTCAACACACCGTTGGTCACGTTGTAGCGCCCTGTTTTCACCTGTCCCGCGCCGAGGGTATCGGTAAAGGTGCCGTCCTCGTTAAAAACAAAAGAAGCGTCTGCAGAACCTTCTCCGAACAGCTCACGCAAAGGCAGCACCGTACCGAGTTGGATGTCCTCCACACGGGCGTCGGGAACGTAAGCACGGCTGAAATGCGTTATTTCGCCGTCTGCGGCAGGTAAAGCAATATCGGGGATAGTTGTCGCTTCCCCGTCCAAATCCGCCTCAGAAGCCGATTCTGAGGGAACGGAAACCGTCGCAGCGCTTTGAGAGGTATGCAGCTCCGTATCAGACGGCTGTACGACCGCCTCCGATCGGGCAGATTCTGTCTGCTTTTGCGGAACAGTCCCGTTATTGTTCCTGCCATTTACCGACAGTGCCAAAGCAACAACTGCGACGATGACGGCAGCCGCAGCGATGATCGCAATCGTCAGCGGCTTTTTAAAACTTCCGTTCATCTTACGCTTCCTCGCTTTCCGCAGCCTCCGCCTTCAATTTTTTTATTACGCTCTTTTTGACCATTCTGCCGTTAAAATAGACATATTCATCATCGGGAATCGACTCGTCAAGCTTGAATTCCCGCACGGTTTTCAGGAAATCCTCTCTGCTCTCTCCCTTTTTCTGCCTTCCTTTTTCCTTTTCCTCAATTTTCGCGTTGATCTCGCTTGTCCGTCCGCTTCTGTCGGTCAGCATTTCATACATACGCGCATAAACTGCCGAGTTGATGATAAAAGAGGCGATAGCAGGCACAAAAAACGCAAACAGCACCGCCGATACAATGATCACCGCCACGGGACTTCCGTAGCAGCAAATGAGAAACGTGGTGGATACCACCGTGAGAAAGAACAGTCCCAGCAACGCGATAAAATTATGCTTTAATTCGCCGTAGCACATCAAGAAACTGTTTTTGTAGATGTAGCGCATGGGAATATCAAACGTGACCGTCATCACGGGAATGTAGAAGAACATGAATACAAAAATCAGGATGATGATGATCGTGATAATCAGCGGTCCCATAAAAACGGCGTTTGTCGCCAATAACCTGAGATACATGTTAAAGGAGACATAGCTGAACACAACTGCCGCATAAAATACCGTGCCGTGCACCAGAAAACGCCAGAAGTTCTCTTTCAGCGCGGAGAAAAACCGGGAGCAAACGGGCGTTTTCTCCTCCCCCGCCGCCATTTTTGCCGTCACCTTCACAACACCCGCGTAGAACGGAAAGGAAGGAATCAGCGCCAGCATCGTTATCAGGCGCGCCTGCTCCGAGGTGACGGGAAGCAGGGTACCGAGAAACCAAAAGAGCGCGAAAAACGCCGCCGTCGGCACGGCAAACAGAAAGCTGGTTAGCATCATGCGCGGAATATTGCGGAATAAATTGGTAAATACCGTGGAAAGCGGCAGGGTGCCGTTATTGGACTGCGAAGCCATTTGTACCTCCTGTGCCGCAGGGAGCGGCGGTTAAAAATGAAACGTACCCGCAAAAAGCGTCCATAAGAGCGCGTCCAGAAGAGACGCGGCGAAGGTGACGCAAAGCGCCGTGAGAAAACGCGCGGAAAAACGCAGCAGCTCCTCTCTGAGCGACAACGCGGGCGACTGTCGGCTCAAGGATAAGCGGAACATGCGGCGTGAAAAGCCGAACGAGTCGGCACAGAAGCGAATCAGCACCGAACAGAAAAGAAAAGTACCGGGGAGCAGCACCAGCAAATAAAAGCCCGCGCCGCTCACTCCGTGCGTCAGGCAAAGATAACCCGCCGTGACGCCCGTACCAAAGCCCTTGAAGCATACCAGCGCCAGCAAAAACGGGATGCCCCAGGCAGCGGTCCCCAACAGATAGGCGCTGAACAGAAAAATGAAATCCGACGCGAAGCAGGCACAGAAGGTGCCGAAAGTCCCTTGGCTGAGCCGCGCGTCAAGGTTGGTAGTAAACAGAAAATCGAGTGAACGCAATGTCTGCGCATCGGCACGCCGCGCGCAGGCGGCTCCAAGCACCAGTCCCGTAAGCAGCAGAGCCGCAAAAAGCAGGACAACGCCGTGACGTCTGAGCAGCAGCCGCAGGTCGGGCAGGTGCAGCCGCCGTCCGCGCGGTATTCCGAGTGAGAGAACGATACCTTTCATCAAAACATTCCTTTCTGCGGTTGTCCGCAGTACAGA
Organism: uncultured Eubacteriales bacterium; assembly: GCA_900316815.1. Lineage (GTDB taxonomy): Bacteria > Bacillota > Clostridia > Oscillospirales > Acutalibacteraceae > Ruminococcoides. Next base: position 5,967 of record ONEN01000021.1, read on the forward strand.
GTATGCCGAAAGGCACGTTCTTATGCTTTATGATTCCTAATGAGAATTATCTTCCCAGTTCCTCAGCGCGCTTGGTGCAAGCCTGCATAGCGTCGCTGATAGCCTCCTCAAAGCCATGTGCGCGCAGCTGTTCCAGCGCGGCAATCGTGGTGCCGCCCTTGGAGCTGACCTTCTGAATCAGCACATCGGCAGAGTCGCCGCTGTCCCTGAGCATGGCGGCGGAGCCCTCCAGCGTGGCGCAGATGAGGTTCATCGCCTGTTCCCTTACGATGCCGCAGCTCTCGGCGTAATCCGCCATCGCCTTGGCAAAGAGATAAATATAGGCGGGCGAGGAACCGTTGACCGCGATAATCTCGTTCATGTGGTCCTCTGTAATGTACTCGCAGACACCGCTTCCGGCGAACATGCGGTAAACCAGCTCTTTGTCGCCGTCGGATATTCCGTCGGACGGGCAAAGCGCGCTGGCGCCCTTTTTAAGCAGCAAGGGCGTGTTGGGCATGACCCGCACCACAGGACAGTCACAGCCGAGTGCGCCGCGCACATATGCGATGGATATGCCCGCCGCGATGGAAACAAACGTCTTGTCAAGGCTTGCCTCCTCCTTAACGGCAGCGAGCACCTCGGCATAATTCTGCGGCTTGACAGCCAGCACAATGATATCGCACTGACGGACAAGCTCTGCGGAGGAGGGGTAAACACTGACTCCCATCGCCTCCATCAGGCGGCACTTGCCGTCGTCCGTATCAAAAACGCCGAGATTGTCGGCCGTTCCGTTTTGAGCAATGAGTCCCTTGATAATCGCGGTAGCCATGTTGCCCGCGCCGATAAAACCGATTTTTTTCATAATGATCCTTCCTTATCCGATACCGAATGAGCTGTCATTGTAACAGCGGTAGTAGATACCGTATTTATTTCTGTCGCCGTCAACGACGTAATCGCCGTAGAAGAAGATTTCCACCTCATCCACGCGCCGCCACAGCAGACCGTAGTAACAGCTTCCCGCCGCGTGGTGGTACTGCAGCAACTGTTGTGTAAATGAATATTGGCTTGTGTTGGACAGATTCGCGCCTCCGCCGAGCGGAGTGGCGTAATCGCGGTGGACATAGCCGGTCGTTCCGTCGGTCAGCCTGATTTTGTACCACTCGCTGCTGTACAGCTTGCCGTCTACATAGGTAAAGGGCGTGTTGTAATTCAGCGTTGTCACAATGGCATATCCCGTTCCGGCTCCCGCGCGCAAATTGACGCCTGAGGTATTGATCGTTCCCGACCCGCCCGATTTGACCGTTCCGCCCGAGGAACCGCTGAGCAGCGTGCTTCTGAGTGAATAATCGCTCGTAAGCGCATAGGGACCGAGGTTATAGGCAAAGCAGACAAGCGCGTCAAAGTGGCGCTGGTTAAACTTTGCGTTATTGGAAACAAGAAATTCATTGGTAACGCTTGTATAGGTGCCCTTATTGGTCGTCTGCACCAGATAAGCGTATGCCTCGTTGCGGGTGAGATTGTTATAAAACTTATCATTCGCCCACACAACCTTGCCGTGACCGATAGTGGGATCACCTGTGATGGAGTCGCCTGTAACGGTCGGTAAAAAGCCCTCAAATTCGGCGATCATCTTAATCACCTCGTCGCTTGCCCTCCGCTCGCCCGTAACCGCGGTGGTCGTATTGCCAGCGGTGGAAACAAATACCTCTCCCTCACCGTTCTCAGGGGTTGTCGCGTAATCGGAGGAAGCGGTTTTGGCGTATGCCTTGACCGTCCAGACGCCGGAAATTCCAAGCGCCCTGCTGCCAGACCAGATGTAGCCGTTGCCGTCGGTAACCTTGGAGGTCGCGTTCACGGTGTAGGAGGTGGAACCGTTGCTCACCACAAACCGCACTGCCGTGCGCAGCTTGTCGGTGATAGCCTTAAACGTTACGGTTGCATTTTTGGGAGCGGAGTTCGGAGACGCGTAGACAAATCGAATACTGTCCGGCTCGCCGACACGCAGCAGACAGGTTGAAGCGCCGTAGCCGGTATAGGCGCTGATGGTAACATAACCGGGGGACTTCGTTTCAACTATACCGTTGCGTACCGTCGCAATATTGCTGTTGGATGAATACCAATTCACATAGTAGCTTGAGGTCAGATAAAGCGACTGTCCCGCAGAAATGGAAATGTCGGACGCCGAAATACCGGGTGCATAACCCAAAGAAACCCTGATGGTAATGCTTCCCGAAGAACCGGCATTACTCGCGGTTATGATTGCGGTGCCCGTCGATTTGGCGGTTACGACGCCGTTTTGATCAACGGCGGCGACGCCTGTGTTGCTGCTCTTCCATGACGCTCCCTCCGCCCCGGTGACGGGTACGGCATATTGGCAGCCTGTGTAGATACTCGCTGTTGCGGTCAAAATCGTGATAGGGGCGGCGCCCTCCGTTACCTTTACCAGACAGGTGGAGGCGCCGCTTGCAGTGTAAGCGCTGATGGTAGCGTAGCCGATTCCCTTTGCGGTAACGGTGCCTTTGTTGACAGTGGCAACTTTATTGTTGGAGGAGAACCATCCCACACCGCTTGTTTTGGCAGTCAGCTTAAAGGTCTTTCCGAGCGCGAGAGTAAGCGTGGCGGGAGAAATGCCGGTAGAGGTGCCGCTTCTGACCGCAAACACGCAGCTGCCCGAACCGCCGTTCTCGCTCGCAGTAACAGTGGCCGTACCCGCGTTTTTCGCCGTCACAACGCCGTTTTGATCGACGGTAACAACGGAGGTGTCGGAACTCTTCCACACGGGCTTGGAAGCGCCTGTCTGCGCAAGGGCGTACTGACAGCCGACAAAGGTCGAAGCGGTTCGTGTGTTGAGTGTGATGACGGGTGCCGTAATCAGACGGATATAATCCTTATGAACATAGCCGGAAACGCCGCTGTCCATCTTGACATGGTACCAGTTAGAGTTGTAAACCGTATTGCTGATAAGGGTAAATCCCGAACCCGAAGGAACGGTGGTAACGATGGAATAGGTAGTGCCCGGACCCGAGCAGACGTTAAGCGAAGCTTCCGTAACGCCTTTCGTCTCCGTCACGGGCGTCACAGGCTCAACAGGCTTGGTCACAGCCGGCTCTGTCACTTTAACGAGACAGGTGGATGCACCTTCGGAAGTGTAGGCGCTGACGGTGGCATAACCAACCGCCCTGCCCGTCACAACACCGTTGGAAACCGTGGCGACATTCTTATTGGAGGAATACCAATGAACGCCGCTCACTGCTGCTGTCAGTGTGGCCGTTTTCCCTTTTTCAAGCGTCATGCCGCTTTTGGAAATACCTGTAGAAATGCCGGGAAACACCTGCACCCTGCAGGTGGAAATGCTGCCGTTGACATCGGCATTCAGCGTGACAGCTCCCGCCGTTCGCGCGGTAAGAACACCGCTTGTATCTATAGTAGCGACCAGCGGATTGGAAGTCGTCCATGCAATATTGTCGGCTCCAGTCGCCCAAAAGGCGTACTGGCAGCCAACGTATGTGCTGACCTGAAAAGCGCAGAGTCTGGCAGTTGCGGTCTGTGCGCCCGCCGTGACATTGATCAGGCAGGTAGACGCGCCGTTAGCGGTATAAGCGCTGATAGTCGCATAGCCGGCGCTCTTTGCGGTCACAATGCCGTTGTTGACAGATGCTACAGACGAATTGGAAGAAAACCACCTCACACCCGATGTTGCCGCGGTCAGTCTGCCGGAAGTGGCATTGATCAAACTCATGGAAGAAGCGGAAATACCTGTTCCGCTTCCGTTCATTACCGTGAAAGCGCACTGAGCGGTTGCGCCGTTTTCTGAAACGGTAATAACTGCGGAGCCCGCCCCCCTGGCGGTCACAACGCCGTTGCCGTCGACCGTGACAACCGATTTATCGGAGCTTGTCCATGCGGGTCTTGACGCACCGTAAACGCCGAGCGCGTACTGACAGCCGACATAGGTAGACGCCCGATAAGCGTTTAGCTTTAGTGTCGCAGCGGGCGATGTTGGCTTGGTTGCCTGTGTTTCAGGCTGGGTGGGCCGGGTAGCCTGCGTAGGCTGTGTTTCAGGCCGGGTTGCCTGGGTGACAGGCTGTTTTGCTTCGATGACACGCACCAGACAGGTAGACGCGCCAAAGTCGTTATACGCGCTGATGATAGCGTAGCCGGGCGCAACACCCTTGACAACACCGCCCGATACGGTTGCAACGCCATTGTTGGAGGAATACCAGTTGACTTCTGCCGTTGCGGTGAGCGTAACGGTATCTCCCCGCTGCACAGTCATAGAGGGGCGCGAAATACCCGTGGAAACGCCGTCAAGCACCGCGACGATCGCGGAGGCGAATTTATTGCCCTCCCGTACAGTCAGGATAACATCGCCCGCCTTTTTGGCGGTGAGCACACCGTGTTGAGAAACTGTGGCAATATCGGTGTCGGAAGTTTCCCACTGCGGGTTATCCGCTCCCGTCTGAGCGAAGGCATATTGGCAGCCCACATAGGTGGACGCTCGTGTCGCGGAGAGTGCAATCCCCTGTTCCGGTACGTCTGCCTCCAGGTACTCCTGCATCAGGAAGCCTGTTTTTCCTGTGGCTTGCTCCCTGACCTTGTACCAGTCGCCGTTATAAAGCGTCGTGTCCAAAAAGGTCAGGGGTGTGTTCCGACGCATGACCGTCACAACGGAAGCGTCGGTAGACGCGTCGGAGCGGAGATTGACGTAATCCTCCGTAACGATTCCTCCGCCGCCCAGAACAGGCGTATGCTCCGCCGCGTCGGCGTTCATCATGGGAATGGCTGCTAATAGCACAGACCCAACCAGGACAATGCACAGGATGACGCAAAGAATTCGCGCCAGCGTCTTGGGTTTCATCTTGATCACCTTTCTTTCAAAACTTCAAAATCCTACCTTGAATGTGCCTGTACTACACAATCTATATTCAAAACCTGCCGCGTAGGTCGGCAAGCCGGTTTTACGTTTATCAAAGCCGCAGCACATCAATGCCTGCGGAAAAGAACGTCACGCAGCTTCTGCACATAGTATTTCACAAACACGGTAACAGTTCGGTCGTAGAGGAGGAAAAACACATTTCCCGCTATCAAAAACACATACGGCACATACATATCGAAGAGCGTAAATTCCTCCGCGGGAACAGCCAGCAGCATCGAAGCAACAAAAAAGGAACCGACAGCGGCAGCGTTAAAAACGGCAAGCTTGACGATCCAACAAGGAACCGCCTTGGTAATATGCCGCTCCAATATGTTCTTGAGAATAGGATAATAACCGAACAGGGCGATAAACATCACAACCGCCTCCTTGTCACCCGACAAAAAGAAAGACAGTGCCGCCGCCACGGCGTAAACGCCGAACGCCCATTTGCAGCCGTACTCAATCACGATCGCTACCGTAAGAATCCCCGCAAAACACGGGAGCGCGTAGGTGCCGAAGCGGAACAGCCCCGCCACCATCATAAAAACCGTTTCAAGCGCCGCGATAACGGAACAGAACGCTATCCGGAACACGGACTTTTGTCTGCTGTTCTTCATATCAGCAACCCGCCCTGCAGCAGTTGCAAAGGCAGTCCGCGCACATATAGGCAGCGCAAATATCGCAGCAGGAGCAGCTTGTGTCGCTGTCAAAGTTACTGCCGCCTGTGTTGAAGCCGCCGTAGTTATAGGTTCCATGACCCTGAATGTTGTTCAGCGCCGCGCGGTATTCGCCGTTGTCGGGATCCATATTGCAGGCTGTGGTGAAATAGGTGGTTGCCTGATCGGTCCAACCCTTGCGGAACGCACACATACCCTTGAGATAGTGCCACTCAGCGGTGCGGTTGCCCTCAGGAGTGCCGTCGAGAATCTTTTCCGCCTCCTCGATCATGTTGCGCTGAATATAAATGCGCACGCTGTAGAACTGAGAGGAGGAACCGTTGGAGTAGTAACCACCGGCGCTTTGGGCATTGCCGGTGCTGCCCGTGCCCCTGCCCTTTTTGCGCATACGGTTGATTTCATCGTAGGCCTCGTTGACCTCTTTCATCTTTTGCTCGGCAACATCCGCGAGCGGACTGTCGGCATAGTTATCGGGATGATATTTTTTCGCCAGTTGGCGGTAAGCTTTCTTAATTTCCTCGTCACTTGCGTCGGGTGAAACACCCAACACCTCATACGGATTCGCCATTCTGTTCCTCCTTAAGGTGATGCACGACACTGTTCTGCTTTGCGGGAAAGCCGTAGAGCATCATGTTATCCAATATTCCTTTAAAATCTATCGGCTCCATCAGGTTATACGCGTTATAGGCGCGCGCCAGACAGCTGTTGAGCGTCACGGTCTGGTAAGCACGCATGTCCTGCCCGTCATACTGCCTGAAGGGATTGAAGCTGTTATTTTTGATATCGTCATCCAGGTCGTCGGCGGCGTCCATCAGATAAACCCACCGCCCGATATGATAACCGAATTCATATAAAATCCGCTTTTCTGTCTCATCCTGCGCCTCCAGCGCCAACACGCTGCCCACCATCACCGCGGTGGGGTCCGCCGCGCGGTCAACGCTGCAGCGCATGTCCTGTTCCGCTGCACGCTGCGCCTCCATCATAGCAGACAGCGGCGTTTCCAACTCGGGGTACTTTTTTGCCGCCTTCCTGTGCCAGCGGCTGAAAAACGGCTTGACCAACCTTACAACCAGCCGCTTGAAAAAGCCGCTGTCGGACAAATCGTCCTGCAGCTTGTAGAAAGCAGCTATCACCGAAAGGGCAGCCGCCTTGCTGTAGGCGTCACCCTCACAGCGGGCAAAGCCGCATTTTTTCATGGGATTAAAACAGCACCTTCCCTTGTCGAATCCCTTACAGCTGCGGTGCAGCGACATCAGAAGTATGGCGTAAAAGGTGCAGTCGTAGCTGAGGGTCAGGCGCGTGAGAAATGAATAGTCCTTTCCCATCTGTCTGCACAGTCCGCAGTATACGGAACGGTATGCCTCCCACTCGCGCACCCGCAGTTCACTTTTTTGAACCCGTAAATATCCGAACATACATTACCCCTTTTAGATACACTCGTTTAATTATACACTATTCTCCCGAAATACGCAAGTAGCAGGAACCGGTTATGATTCCCTCAAAGAATAATAAACAAGTAAATTTATGATAACATAGCCATGTGAAAAAAATGTGAAAAAACGGGCGTGAGCTATATGAATGTGTACGATTTTGACAAGACGATTTATGACGGCGATTCCACGGCAGATTTCTATCTGTACGCCCTGGGGAAACACAAAAAGAATCTGCTGCTTGCTCCCTCTCTGGCGGCAGCGGCAGTGGAGACTCTGGAGACGTTACTCCTTAAGCAAAAGAAGCCCCTCCCCACGCTTGCCTCCGTCGCAAGCTCCCCAACGCTCGCCCGGCCTTCAAGACGCTTGCGTAACGAAGAGGAGCAAGAAGGCCTAGTGATGGACCATGATGCTGACCTACGCAGTGTATCTGGTTTGGCTGATTGTCAATAAGGATATTTAATCCATAATACATCCATCAGCGAATAAAAGTAAGGCGGAACACCCTATCGGATGCTCCGCCTTATTATATGATCATCAGTGAGGTTGAGTGATGAGTACCTTTTTTCCATCCTTAATGTAGACCCCTTTTCGTGGTCGTTTAACGGGTTGTCCCAAAAGATTGTAGTACATAGTGTTTCCTACGATTTGATATGTTGGCGTGACCTTCTGAGGAACATCATTCAAGTGATACTTTTCATCCAGATAGAGCAAGCGGTCTGCTACCCATTGCTCCCACCGTTGCAGGGAGTCGAGTTGCGAGTTGCGCAGGTAGGGCCGAACGCCTGAAACTTCCTGAATAGCCTCCCACAGGCGACCCTCCAACTTGCACTTATCAGCTGCAAGGTACTTCGTAGAGGCACTGTAATTAGGTGTTACCTTATACAACGACCATTCGGTACTGGGTTTCCATCCCGTATTACATATAGCCTCGCCGTAGCACGGACTATCGGGCCAGCGGGTTCGTTCTTGCTTGTACACATCTTCCCCTACGCGCAGACACCAGTTCTGCATGAGAGGCAGTATATTGTCCGTTGTGAGCACCCCTTTCTGCCGGAGTTCGGCATATCGCAGGTGCAAGTCATGTTTGTAATATCGCTCAACCCAATAAAAAGGGCCCTCGGTCAGCGGATCGTGATCCCACACGGCGGGGCGCACCACACCATACAGATTGACACCAAAAGTTTGGTCCAAGTCGTAAGGAACCACCATCCACTTGCGCCCATCGTAAGTAAACCACTGCCAGTTCTTTAGGGAACCATCGCAGTTGCACACAAACTGATAAAAGACATCATAGTCCAATAGGCTGGCTATGTCAAAACGTTCCTCCAGAGCTTGTCTCATACCCACACTGTCGGTGCCAGACGCCTCAAGGGCTGAGAGTTCGGCATGGTATTGGCTAAGTTGAAGAATAGCTTCTTTTGTTCGGTCAGTGCAGTACGTGTCCTTTGGATGTCGAATGTCGAACTGCCCCCACGCGACTGAGCCTCGGAACAAGGTCGTATTATTCAGATTACCGTCCAAATGGATGTGCAGTTCCTCGGTCTTTGCCATATTCATGTTATTACGACTCTTCTTCAACTGCCATTCCTAGAGTCCGTGGAACTTTCCTTCGATTTACACAATACAAGGGAATCCGTCGGGTAGACAGCGAGCCACGACTAAAGTCGGTGTAGAATGCCTTGAAGTGGAATTCGTCTTGCGTCACCCACTCACCGATACGGATATCGGTTGTGTTGGTGCCCGTCCAATCGTCTTCACAAAACTGACATGCGAAGTTTCGTTTGGGGAATTTAAGCGACCAACTGCCTTGTGCCTTTACAATCGCACGCTTCCGGAAATAGTGGTTGTGACCGTCGTACACCTCAACCCAGACTTGTCGTACATCCGTCTTGTTCGCAGGCAAGTCTGTCAGTCCCGTAATATTCACCAACGCCAGCCACGGTTCGTCGATTTCTATGCTTGTCTCCTCACTGAAATCCTCCAATCCTGACGTGGCATCTTGACCATACTTTTCCACCATGTCCCCGAATGTCGGCAACTTATCAGTCTCGCCCGTTATGTCTGGCGTAACGTACCAATCCACGTGCATCGTGTCCGTCTGCAGACTGTCAGCCTCACTCGCTCGTAGACTGATTCCCACCAAAAGCAACATGAGTTGCAAGCATATCGTTCCTTTCATTCTACTCCTCTCTTATCCCTATAATCCACAATTTAGCAAAACATTGCATGAGGAAGGAAAGTTTTTTCCGAAAACATGACTGTCGAATTCCAAACTTGAAAGTAATCCCGAAAGGGTAAAAGCAAAGCGGAGCACCCTATCGAATGCTCCGCCTTTGCCTATCGGTTATTCAGAGAATTCAGATTATTCGAAGTTCTCCGAGTATTCAATCATTCAAATCATTCCTTATCCAGCAGGATGTTCATGATTTCGCAGGCAGCCTTGGCCACGGAGGTACCGGGACCGAAAACTGCAGCTACGCCAGCCTTGTAGAGGAAGTCGTAGTCCTGAGCGGGAATAACACCACCAGCAATGACCATGATGTCCTCGCGGCCAAGCTTCTTCAGTTCCTCGATGAGCTGCGGGATGAGGGTCTTGTGACCAGCGGCCAGAGAGCTGGCACCAACCACATTCACGTCGTTCTCCACTGCTTCACGAGCAGCCTCAGCGGGTGTCTGGAACAAGGGACCCATGTCGACGTCGAAACCGCAGTCGGCATAGCCCGTTGCTACCACCTTGGCACCGCGGTCGTGACCGTCCTGGCCCATCTTGGCAACCATGATACGAGGGCGACGACCCTCCTTCTTTGCAAACTCTTCGGTCAACTGACAAGCCTTCTCGAAGTCCTTGTCGTTCTTACTTTCACTGCTGTACACGCCTGAAATAGTTCTAATTACTGCCTTGTAACGTCCTACGACAGCCTCGCAAGCGTCACTGATTTCTCCCAATGTTGCACGATGGCCTGCAGCCGTAACGGCGAGGTCGAGCAGGTTGTGCTCCGACTTCTTGCCGTCGGCAAACTCCTGTACGCACTTCGTGATGGCCTCCAGGTCCTTCTTCACCTGTTCGTTGTCGCGGTTGGCGCGGAGCTTCTTCAGTCCTTCCTCCTGCTCCAGGCGAACAGCGGTGTTGTCGATTTCCAGGATGTCGATGGGGTCCTCGTGGTCGAGGCGATACTTGTTCACGCCCACGATGGTCTGCACGCCAGAGTCGATGCGAGCCTGAGTGCGGGCAGCGGCCTCCTCGATGCGCATCTTGGGCAGACCCGTCTCGATGGCCTTGGCCATACCACCCAGTTTCTCGATCTCCTGGATGTGCTCCCAAGCCTTGTGTACGAGTTCGTCGGTCAGTTTCTCCACGTAGTACGAACCAGCCCAGGGGTCGATGTGCTTGCACACCTGCGTCTCGTTCTGGATGTAGATCTGCGTGTTACGAGCGATACGGGCCGAGAAGTCTGTAGGCAGGGCAATAGCTTCGTCGAGGGCGTTGGTGTGCAGCGACTGGGTGTGACCCAGCACGGCAGGCATAGCCTCGATGCAGGTGCGGCCCACGTTGTTGAAGGGGTCTTGCTCGGTGAGTGACCAACCTGAGGTC
>ONEN01000014.1 GCA_900316815.1 uncultured Eubacteriales bacterium
CGATGGTCACCAGAACGTCCGCCTGACCGATATATTCATAGCTTTTATACGCCTTCGCCGTTACGGTGGAGCCGAGGGGCAGGTTGACGGAGAGATACTCGAGAGGCTTGTTGTACCGGAAGTCCTCGAGGGTGTTCTCGTGCTCCTTGCCTGTGTCGTACACCACGTTGTCGATGCCTGTCTGCTTATTCAAATCGCCGCTCGAGAAGGTGAAGCGATATGCCATGAAGCACTTGTTCACGTCGGTTCTCAGCACCTTGTCGCTCTTGGGCAGCACAAAGGTTTTGGTTTCCGCGTTATAGCTGCGCTCGTTGTACTTATCGGATACGCGCACGGTGTAAACAACGGTGCCTCTGAGACCGAGACCCTCGTCGGAATAGGTGCCGTGCTCGGGGGAGAAGACTTCATAGGGTCTGTGAATCTTCTTCTCGCCGTTCGCGTCTCTGGTGCTCCAGTCAACGCAGCACATCTGGAAGTGGTAGTCCTTGCCGTACTCTACCTCAACAGTGTCGCCGCTGTAGTAAACGCTGCCGTCCTCAAAGCGTACCGCCATGGCAAGAGGCGTCACAATGCGGAGCTGGGTGGTAGGAATGACGGGCTTTACGGGAACGATGTTCGCCCAAAGCGATACGGAGCCGACGGGAACGGTGTAGGTCTTTTCGCCCTTGGGGCTCTCCGCCTTGACGTTGCCGATGTCCGCGATCGCGACAGCGTTCTCCTCAAAGAACCATCTGTCGGAGCTGCCGAAGTAGTCGGGGCTGATGCTCAGGCTCTTCGCGTCCTTATCCACCGCATACTCGCCTGCGGACACTGCGTAAAGCTGTACGCCGTCGCCGATGATGATGGACTCCGCAACGGGAATCGCGCCGTCAACGGGGGACTTTTGCTTGCTCGCGCCGATGGCGGGAGCCTGTGTGGCGGAAATCGCCACAACCCTGGCGTTGTCGGTGATCTCGACGGTGCCGCCCGTGTGGGAGCCGCGTCCGGAGCCGATTGCCGCGCCGCCGCTGTTGAGCTCCTTGGCTCTGCCGGTTGCGGCAATAGCCGTTACATCCGCGTTGCCGCCGATTCTTACGTTGGATGTGTAGGCGTTCGGGTTGTACTGTGCCGTTTTACTGGTGCCTCTGCCGGCGCCGATGCCCGCGCCGCCGCAGGAGCCGATGGCAACGACCTTGCCGCCGTTGATCTGAATGTTGGAAGCGGACGCGCCGTAGCCGCCGCCGATACCCGCCGCAAAGGAGCAGGGATCCTGGGCGTTGAGCGCCGCGAGGTCGGTGTAGTCGAAGCTTACGTTGGTCGTCGTCGCCGCGTAGACTTCGCCGCCGTTGATGATGATGGTGCCGGAATCATACTCGCCGACCGCCGCAACGCCGATGGCGCCGCCGCTGGTGCCGTAGCCGCAGCCGATACCCGCGCCGCACTCCTTGCCGTAGGCGTGGATAATGCCGCCGTTGATGGTGATTTTGTTGCCGTTGACATGATAGCCCGCGCCGATGCCCGAGCCTCTCGCGCCTGCATAGGCATTGATGTTGCCGCTGTTGATGGTGATTTCACCAACCTGCACGCGCTCTTCCTCGGGAATGTTGATGGTGGTGCCGTAGGAACCGATCGCCGCGCCCCACTTGCCGCCGGTTACATCGAGCGTTCCTTCTCCTTCGAAGGTAACCTTGGAGCCGTACTGCACTTCGATACCGCAGGAGAAGGCGTTTTCGTCACCCGTTACGGTGTTGAAGCCTTCCAGCACAAAGGTGATGTCTGCATTGTCTTTGACAAAGATGGCAGAGCGTCCCGAACCGTTAACGGTTGCGTTCGAAAGCGTCACCGTCGCCTTTGGCGCCGTGATATCGATCGGTGTGGCAGAATCGTGACTCTCGTCAATGGTGTAGCTGCCGTTTTCGCTGATGACCAGCGGTGCAGCCGTTTCGTCTTCCGCAAACGCCGTGAGGGGCAGCGCCGTCAGGAGCAGGAAGACTGTCAGCATAACAGATACGATCTTCTTCATTTTTCTCATCCTTTCTTAAATATTTTTTTGCTGTGTTGTGTTAACCCAAATCCACAAAACCGCATACTATTTATTTACACCCGCAAGGGGAATATATCACAAAAAACCGGCCGCAAACAAATGCACGCAATCGCGCATTTGCTGCAGCCGGTCGATCATTTGGTTTCCCTTTTAGACACCATAGCTTTGCGTCACCGCCTTTCGACGGTTTTGCCCTAAACATCAACTTTGTATCTTATTATACTTTATTCTATCATAGAATTTTAAAGAAATCAATAATAAATGCCAATGATTTTTAAAAAACACGGATCATAACGCCGATGTTTCATTTTGTCACACTGCGGCAGCCGAATATCCCTGCCTGGAGCGCCGCTTGTAGCGGTACATCTCCCTGTCCGCCTTATTGAACAGCTCGTAGGTATTGATTTCCCTGTTGTCGCGGATGGCGTAGCCGAACGCCAGATCCAGCTTGACAGAGGAAGTGCGGTTGTAATCTTCAATTTCGTGCTTCATCTGCCGCAGGCATTCTTTGATCTCGTCGGCTGTTTTGTATTTGCCGATAACCGCGAACTCGTCGCCGCCTATGCGGTAGCACTTGCCGATTCCCTTGAAGCTCTCGTAAATGAACAGCGCCGCCTTTTGGATGATGGCGTCACCCTCCACATGGCCGAAGCGGTCGTTGATGCGCTTGAGGTTGTTCACGTCGAACACGACATAGAGCGAGTCGCTGTCGAAGGTCTCGTTCTGCTCCAGCACGAATGCGTTGCGGTTGCTGATGTTGCACAGCGCGTCCACATACGCCATCTTGCGGTATTTCTCCGCGTCGGAGGCGCTGTTGATGTACTGCCGCGCCGCCATGTTCACCAGCTCGCCGAATTCCAGTATCGCCATGACGATAACAGCGACGGAGAAGAACACCCAGTACAGACGCAGCTCCCGCACAAACAGACAGACAAGCGCCGCGATCAGGCACGCCGCTTCCAGACAGCCCAGCACGAGGCTGAGCACCTTGGTCGTGGATTTTTTGAGGACATAAAAGCGTATCTGCAGCAATGTGCAGAACAGCAGCATCCCAATCAGCGCTATGTTCACGACGCCTAACATCTGCTGCATCCAGAACGCGGGCGCACCTGTGAGGTTCAGCACCAACAGCTCCGCCGTTGCGGCTGTAAATAACCAGTCCGCCACCGCCAACCATTTTTTATTGCAGACGGTGGAGAGAAAGGCAGTGAACGAAAGCCCCGAAAACAGCATGGCAATACAGCCAAGATAGTCAATCGTGCGGACATGACCCGAAAAGACGTCCAGCGCGTTGGTGCCTGCGATGACGTACATCCCGAAGCATAAAAAGAATATGCCGCCTCGGATGGCCGTACGCGCTGCCGCGCGATTGCGGTCAAACCGGCAATAGATCAGATACGCCAGCAAAAAGGATGTAACGGCGAAGGACATAAACAGAACGAATACCGCCACATAGACCAGGTTGCTTTTTATATAGGCGCCCGCCTCTCTGGGCTGTGCCCAGTGCGTGTCGCTGAAGGTCAGCAAAGGACGGGAGACTATCTTGCAAAAGATGTAGTATGCCGCGGCAAGCGCTATGAGAACGCTGTTTTTGATGCGCAATATTTTTGTACTTGTCATAGCTTCCCACCTCCGTTATATAATACTATATATATTTATTTTTTAATATAATATCAATCAAATAGCAAGAGCAAAGCCGCATAAAAGTATTAAAAAATCAATTTTTCACTATTTACACAAATATTTCCACGCTTATTCGGCAATTTTTACGAAGAAAAACCGCAGTCTGTCCCGTTTTTTTCGGAATATACAGGCTGCGGCAATTTTTGACTAAATTAATAATCCAATCTTGTTTTTTATTAGTTTTCCCTATATTTGGAAACAAGAATGTTCCCTTTTTTTCAAAAAATAATATCATATATCCATGTTCAGCTCCGCCGTGCGCCTGATTTCCTCCTCCGCGTCGAGGAACGCTCTGACCACGTTCGGGTCGAAATGCGAGCCCGCGTCATGGCGGATGATCTCGATCGCCTTGTCAATGGAAAACGGCTCCTTGTAGCTGCGGCGCGACACCAGCGCGTCGAACACATCGGCAACCGCCATCACGCGCGCCGAGAGGGGAATTTCCTCTCCCTTGAGCCCCAGCGGATAGCCCTTGCCGTTCCACTTTTCATGATGCCCCGTCGCCAGGTTCTTCGCCTCTGTGAGATACTCCGACTCCTCGGCAACAAGCGCCATCGCCTTTTCGATCACCTTGCCTCCCTCGGTGGTGTGGTTCTGCATGGTTTTGAATTCCTCCTCCGTCAGCCTTCCCGGCTTGTTGAGGATGGTATCGGACACCGCGATTTTTCCCACGTCATGCAGCGGCGCGGAGCTGACGACCTCCGCGATATACTCGTCGGTCAGCCTGTCGGCATAGATGCCCTCCTTCTTCATCTGACGCAGAATGATACCCGCGTAGGCGGCGGTTTTGCGCACACGGTCGCCCGTACACTGGTCGCGGCTCTCCACCATGTCGGCGAGCACCAGCACCAGACCGTTTTGCAGCCTGGTTATCTGCTCCGTCTTTCTCTGCACCTCTCCGATATACCGCACCGTGTCGGCGGACGCCCGCTTGTACGCCTCATACAGGTGCTCGATTTCGTCGCCCGTATGGATATCCAGCCCTTCCAGCATCGCCATGCTCTCCTCACGCGTCTGCGGCGTGGTGTAGTTCACACGCAGGGCGGCGTCGGCTATGCTGTTGATGGACGCACGATCTTCCGCTCCGCCATCCATACGGCGTAGGTGCGGATAACGACCAGGAAGCCGATAAACAGCGAGAAGATTTTTGCCAGAAAGGCATACTCCACCGAGCGCAGCCTGTCCATTGACATATCTACGCCCACATAGCAGAGCGTTTTGCCGCTGTCGTCCCGAATGGGGCGGTACACCGACAGCACCCAGCCGTAGACGTCGGAGGAAATATCCGGCGGGATCTCTTCGCCTGCCAGCAGCTGCTTTTGGTATTTGGTGATGGTTTTGTCATACGCGATCACGTCGCCCGGCTGCGCCGCCTTCACGTCCTCGGTGTCGAGGTCAAACACCACATGGGTGCCGTCCGCTTCGATGCGGTAGAGGTAAATAAACCGGATGCCCGACGAGGAATCGCTGATGGCATAGAGCATTTTTTCCGTCTGAATATAACCCTCCGCCGCGCGTCCCTTTTCGAGATACTCGTCTATCTTGGTTTTGTCGATATTCTGCGAAATCACCTTGGTGGCGTACTCGCCCGTCTCGGTGTACGCCTCTACGGCGGCGTTATGGTACTGCATAAAGCTGACGCCGATGGCAGTCGCGGCAACCGTCGTGGTGGACACTGCCAGCAGCAGGGTCAGCTTCAGCCGAAGCGACATACCGCGCCGTGTTCCCTTTCGTTTTTTCTCCAGAACGGAGAGATTGTACCAGCTGCAGCCGGACAAAAACGCCTTGAGCCGCTTTGGAATCAGACAGAACAGCAGCAGTGAAACCGCCACGGTGATCGCCTTGTCCGCCACATCCAACAGAAAATTGGAGAGCATATTGGAAGCGAACTCACCCATGGGAATGACCCGGTTGATCTGCGCGGCAAAATCCGCCGCAAAGCCTTCTCCGAAGCTGAAGCCGTAAATCAGCCAGGTCAGCGCGCCTCCCGCAATGCCGCCCTGCAGCGCGAACACCAGCACGGGGACTAACACCTTGGGGAATTTCTTCAGCCAGCCGCTGTCGGAAAAATAGGCGGCAAAGGCGGCGATAAAGACGCTGATAATGCAGTAGTACATCGTCACCGAATCGGACAGGCCGCCGATGAGGTTCGACATAAAGCCCACCGTAACACAGGGAATATAGCCGCCCAGCAGCGCCGCCAGAATCGTGCCGATGTTGTCGAGATACAGCGGCAGACCAAGCGCGCCGTTGAGCTTGCTGCCCAACAGGTTCAGCAGGATGCACACCGCAGTGACGCAAAACAGCGACGTCCATGTTTTCAACAGTCTTTTCCACCTTGCCATTTTCATTCCTCCGCTTTATCTTATCCGCACATGGCGGCCAGTTCATTTCTCAGCGCCGCTATCTCCGCCAGCATGGGCGCGTAATCCGCCGCCTGCTGTATGCGCAGCAGCTCGGTGAGGGCGGATATTCTTTCATATAAGGGGGTCAGCGACAAATTGCCCAGCACGCCCTTGAGCGCGTGCGCCGCCTCAAAGCCCTGACGGTAATCGCCCGCCGCGACAGACTGCTGCAGCGTTTCAAAGTTTTTGTCTCCCGGGATCATGCACACCAGCTTCAGGTACAGATCCTCGCTGCCGTAGCAGCGCGCCAGACCGTCCTTTGTATCCGCGCCGAACGCGTTCAGTTTTTCGATGGTTACCATTATTGTCTCTCCTTGCGTTATTGTTGTATCTGCGCCGCTATGACTGCCAGCAGCTCCGCGGACCGGAACGGCTTGCCAAGATGGGCGTTCATGCCCGCTTCCCGCGTCTTTTGGCGGTCCTCCTCAAAGGTGTTGGCGGTCATGGCGATGATCGGCGTTCTGCCCTTTTTGCCTGCCATGGCACGGATCGCCCTGCTCGCTTCCAGTCCGTTCATCACGGGCATTTGCATATCCATCAGCACCACGCAGTATTCGCCCTCGGCGGCAGCCTCCATCATCTCCACGGCTATTTTGCCGTTTTCGGCGACGTCCACCTCAAAGCCCTCATGCGTCAGTATCATCTTGGCGATTTCGCTGTTGATGGGATTATCCTCCGCCAGCAGTAATTTCTTGCCGCTGAAATCCGTCTGCTCCGCCGTTTCGTTTTCCTTTTCGCGTTTTTCGACCTCGTCCCCGGAGGCAAGCGGAAATTGCAGTCGCAGTAAAAATTCCGTGCCCTTGTCCTTCTCGGTCTGCAGGGTGACGGTGCCGCCCATCAGCTCGACCAGGTTCTTGGTGATACTCATGCCAAGACCGGTTCCCTGTATCTTGCTCACCGTTTCGGTGCGCTCGCGCTCAAAGGCGTCAAAGATATGCGCCGCGAACTCCTTGCTCATGCCGATGCCCGTATCGGCTACGCGCAGCTCATAGCTGCCCTTGCCCTCCGCGGTGCCTGTCTGCGCCAGCGTCACCGTCACCGAGCCGCCCGAGGGCGTGAATTTGAGGGCGTTGGAAATCAGGTTGAGCAGAATGCGGTTCAGGCGGTTCCTGTCAACTACTACATAGCGGTCGGTTATCCGCGCATAGTCCACCGTGAAGGCAAGCTTTTTTCCCTCCATCTGCATGGCGAACATGTCCCGCACCTCGTCGAGTATCTCCGCGAGGTCGTCGGGCACGGGCTCCAGCTCCATTTTGCCGCTTTCTATGCGGCTCATATCCAATATATCGTTGATCAGCGCCAGCAAATGACGCCCTGATGTGTTGATTTTTTCGAGATAACCGCGCACATTATCCGGCAGCTCCTCGTTGAGCGCCAGCGCCGTGTAGCCCATGATGGCGTTCATCGGCGTGCGGATGTCGTGGCTCATGTTGGAGAGAAAGACGCTTTTCGCCTTGTTGCTCTCCTCCGCCCGCAGGCGTTCCGCCTCGATCTGCTTCTCGCGCTTCTTGATGATGGAAAAGATGGAAAAGACGACGACCAGCGAAACCGCGATCAGGGAAATCTGCACCAGGACATTTTTCATCACCGTGCCCACATAGTCGTACAGCCGCGTGTTGATATATTCTCCTATTGCACGCACAGACTCATCCGACTCGGACAGTCCTGCCTCACTTACCTGCTTTGACCGGAATGCGCCGATGTCGCCGGCGACGTTCGTAGCTTCTTCCGTGGCGACCTGATAGATCCATACCACCGACACCACCAGAATCAATCCCAGCAGGATGATCCACACCGCCTCGCTCTTGCCCAGCTTGCGCTCCTTGTCGCGGTGGATCATAAAGCGGAACACTGCCATGCCCAGCACGCTCCAGATAATGAGCAGCAGATAGGACTCGGTGGCAAGGCGGTTCCGCGTCCAGTTGCCGGGCACCAGATAGACCACGACAAAGCCGACCGCTATCAAGGCACCGAGGACGCCGAACAGCTGCACCACGCTGTTTTTCTCCCTTTTGCCGGCCGAATACGCCGACACGGACACATAGGCGTAAATGATTGCCGCGCCGATGGTCGTCACATCCACGATCCAGCCGATGGCGGTTCTTCCCAGCAGGGGAATCACGCAGGAGACCGCCGTGACGCACATGATCGCCGTGGCAGGCAGACCCTTTGCCGTTGTCCTGCCCAAACGCCCCGGCATCAGCTTATCCTCGGCAAGCCGCTGAAACAGGCGGCTGAGCGCGACGTTGTTGGCAATCAGCGCCGTCATCACGCCGCCGAATGCCGCGATACCCAACAGAACGGTACCGGCCGTGCCCATCGCTTCCTGCGCGCCGAAGAAGGTGGGGAGCCGCTTGATTCCCTCCATAGAGGAGAGCGACCCGATATACTCCGACCAGTTGGCAAAGCCGTCGGGCTTCGCCATAGCGGCGCACACCACCAGCATACCGTAGGTCAGCACGCCCGTCAGCAGCGCGGTCAAGATGACAGGCAGCGATTTTTTGATACGGAAGTTGAACTCTCCCGTCGAA
This sequence comes from uncultured Eubacteriales bacterium, assembly GCA_900316815.1. Taxonomy (GTDB): domain Bacteria; phylum Bacillota; class Clostridia; order Oscillospirales; family Acutalibacteraceae; genus Ruminococcoides. The sequence continues at coordinate 8,643 of ONEN01000014.1, forward strand.
TGCGATATCGACTCAAAGCCGATAAACGCCCACGGCGCCAAAATGACAATGCTGATCACCTGCAGGGCGGGGTCGCCCGATTTTGCAAAAGCAGGCGAGAGCCGCTCTAAGCCGCCGTTATGGATCACCACCGACACAAAACAAACGGCAACGCCGACGAACAGCGCCAGTGCGCACACCACCTGCACCCACCTCATCAGTCTGCGGCTGAAGGCGCAGACAAAGCCCGCCGCAATCAAAAATGATGCCGATAGGAGCACCTCTCCGAAATAGATGGTGTAGCCCGCTATCTCATAGGAAAAGCCGAAACAGAAGAAGTCGCCGAACAGATAGCGCACCAGCAGGCACAGGGCGGTCGAATTTGCCCAGATGATGGCGATATACGTTAATATCAGCATCCACGCGCAGATAAAGCCGTGGTCAAAGCCGTATATTTCCTTTGCGTAGGCGTAGGCGCCTCCCGCGTCGGGATGGCGTTTCATCAGCTGATAATAGTTGATGCCGATGATCGCCATCAGCGCGGCGCCGATCAGCAAGCCGAGCACGGAGCCGAGCGGTCCCGCCGACGGCAAAAAGGTAGTGCCCGGCATGACAAACGAGCCCCAGCCGACCGCGCAGCCAAACGCCAGCGCCCACGCCGCCAGCGGGGACAGATAGCGCGTTTGTGACGGATTTTTCATGATACAATTAACCCTCGCTTCCCTATAGTACAGATTTCGGTTTCCTCCCTGCCGAACGGCAGGGGAAAAAGACGCTTTTGAAAAGAACAGCGGCAACAGAAGCCGAACATACTTTCTTGTTATGATATTTATTTCCTTTTACACTTCTTCTATTATAAGCTATAATACCACAAAAAACAATCACATTTTTTACTATATCTGTTAATAATCGTTATCCTTTTATTTTTTTGTACTAAATACAGGCGCATATTATTGTTATACTTTCGCAAAATTTACATTGTGTAAGTTATATAAAATAAGATGGCAGTTTTTGGAAAATTTCCCGATTTTTCCATAGAAACTTGCTTTTTTTGGTAAAAAAAGCTAAGATAAAAGGTACAGAATGTTCTGCTTGGTGCAAAACACTTTTGCCATTTTATTAAGGGGGGATACCGTGAATACAGGTTTGTTTCAGTTACTGCACGCCGTAGGCAGCGCGTCTTTAATTGCCGCATATCTGGAAGGGTCCTCCTACGACGAGCTGATTGAGCTGAACACGCGGACCCGGACGTTCCGCAGTCTCGGTCATGTTCAGAAAAAATATAATTTGCCGCTCACCGAGGGCACGGTCGAGGCGCTGGGCGCCAACGCCATCGACATTCTGGTTCACCCCGATGAGCGCGAGCAAATTACTTCCCTGATTGTCAATGGCGCCGTTTCGCGCCTTCTGGATGAGTCTCCCTGCCGCGGGCTGCTCTGCGAGCAGTTCCGCTTCCGCCTGCTTTCGGGCGACTGGCGCTGGGTGGAGATCGTGATTATCCGCGGCAAGGAGTACGGTCTGCCCGACGATATTCTGTATCTGTATGTCTTTGATATCCAAAACAAAAAAGCGCGCGAGCTGGGCATTTCTCCCGAAGCCTTTACGGTAAACGCCAATCAGAATGAAATCACGGGATTGCTGCACAAGCGTGCCTTTACCAGAATCGTCACGCAGATGCTGAAAAACAGCGCCGTGCAGTGGTGCCTCGTCGCGCTGGACATTGAGAACTTCAAGCTGTTCAACGAGTGGTACGGCCACAGCGACGGCGACCTGCTGATGGCGCAGATCGGCGCCAAGCTCCGTCAGATCTGCGAGGAACACGGCGGCGTGGCAGGCTATTTCGGGCAGGACGATTTTTGTATGCTCTGCCCCTATGATATAAAAGGTATAGAAAAGCTCTACAACGATATAGCGGCGCTGATTGCCTCTCGCGGCAAGGCGATGGGCTTCAAGCCCGCCATCGGCGTCTGCGTTACAGACTCCCAGTGCAAGGTGCGCGACATGCTCGACCGCGCCTTCCTCGCCTCGCGCTACGCCAAGGAAAGCTTTCACAGCCGCGTACGCGTATTTGACAGCACCATGTACCGCCGCACGGAGGAGGAATATCACATTCTCTCCGACTTCTTGCTGGCGATGGAAAGCAACGAAGTTGTGTTCTATCTGCAGCCGCAGTGCCGCGCCTCCACGGGCAAGATCGTAGGCGCCGAGGCGCTGGCGCGCTGGATCAAGCCGAACGGCGATGTTGCGTCGCCCGCCGTCTTTATTCCCGTTCTCGAAAAGCACGGACTGATTACCGACCTCGACCTGTTTATCTGGGAATCGGTGTGCCGCTGGCAGCACGATTGGATCGCGCGCGGCAACACGCCCCTGCCTGTTTCGGTCAATGTGTCCGCTATTGATATTCTCAACACCGACCTTGCCCAAACCTTTGACACGCTCGCGGAGCGGTATCATATTCCGCATGATCTGATTAAAATAGAAATCACCGAAAGCGCCTATGTCGACAACGCCGCGCTGGTTAAAAGCGCCGTTTCGGGGCTGCGCGAAAAGGGCTTTGTCGTGCTGATGGACGACTTCGGCAGCGGCTACTCCACCCTGAACATGCTCAAAAACCTGAATGTGGATATCTTAAAGCTGGACGCGCAAATGCTGAGCATGGACGAAACCAACGAGGCAAAGAGCATCCATATTCTGGAATCCGTTGCTACCATGACCAAGACAATCGGCATTCCGATTATTGTAGAGGGCGTGGAGAGCAGCGAGCAGAAGGAATTTTTACAGGACATCGGCTGCCGCTACATTCAGGGCTACTACTTCTACCGCCCTATGCCCGTGGATAAATACGAGGAGTTGATCAGCAGCGATGATATAATCGACACCTCGGGCATTCATTTTAAATCGAATCAGCAGTTCCGTCTGCGTGAGATTCTCGACGATACCGTCTACAGCGACAATATGCTCAATAATATTCTCGGTCCCTGCGCCTTCTATTCTCGCAGCGGCGACAATGTGGATATTGTCCGCTTTAACGAACAGTTCTACGAGGTGGTGGACGTTCCCGATTTTCACGACAGACTTGACAGTATCCAGCGCTTTATGCCGCGCGCCGACCATCCGCTGCTTCTCAAGCTGTTGGATACGGCTGTCGCCGACCATCTGAACGGCTCCAAGGGCGTGCTGCATTTTTATAAAACGGACGGCACGCTGACCAGCTACTTCATGCGCTTCTTCTATCTGCGCACTGAGGACAGCCGAGAGCTGTTTTACGGCGCGGTACAGAATATTACCCGTCTGACCACTCTCGAACGGCAAATGCAGCTACTCTCCCTCTGCTCGCCCGATACGGTCATTTTTCTGCGTCGCGGTCCCGACGGCGGCACGATTTTCAGCGTGCTGTTCCACGGACTGGAAAAGCAGATTGGCATCTCGCGGGAACAGCTTGAAAGCGAGCTGAACAGCAAAGACTTCTTTGAGCGCATTGAGTCGGAGGACAAGTACGCGGTCGTGCGCGAAATTTTTGACAGGATCAACCGCTCCGAATCCTTTGTCGTCCATCTCCAACTGAAGAACGTCAACGGCGATCCGCTCTATCTGACGGCGTACAGCGACTATATTCTCGACAACACGGACAATATTGAGTATATCGTCACCCTTCATGCAGCGTCACCCGATCATTAATCAGCTATTACCTGTTTGCTTCCTCATAAAGACGCAGCGGCTCTCCCGGATATCAGTTTGGGAGAGCCGCTGTGTTTTGCTTTATTCTTAATTAATTATTATAAGATAGAGTTGATCAGACCGCCCTTGGAAATGATGTTCTGAATGAACGCGGGGAACGGTTCTGCCTGATAGGTCTTGCCCGTGGTCTCGTCGGTGATGACGCCCGTATCAAAATTCACGCTCACGGTGTCGCCCTCTTTGATCTCTCTCGCCGCCTCGTCGCACTCCAGAATGGGAAGACCGATGTTGATGGCGTTGCGGTAGAAGATGCGCGCGAAGGTGGAAGCGATAACGCAGGAAACGCCGCTCGCCTTGATGGCGATGGGCGCGTGCTCGCGGGAGGAGCCGCAGCCGAAGTTCTTTTCGGCTACCATGATGTCGCCCTCCTGCACCTTGTTGACAAACTCCGAGTCGATATCCTCCATGCAGTGAGCCGCCAGTTCCTTATGGGAAGCGGTGTTGAGATAGCGCGCGGGGATGATAACGTCTGTGTCGACATTGTCGCCGAATTTATGTACTCTGCCTTTTGCATTCATAGCTCTGTTCCTCCTTATACCTTAGCAGGGTCAATGATGTAACCCTTTACGGCGCTTGCCGCCGCAACAGCGGGACTTGCCAGATATACCTCGCTGTCCACATGACCCATTCTGCCGACGAAGTTGCGGTTAGTGGTGGAAACAGCCTTTTCGCCCGCCGCGAGAATGCCCATGTGACCGCCTAAGCAGGGTCCGCAGGTGGGAGTGGATACGACCGCACCCGCCTCAACAAATATATCAAACAGACCCTCGTGCATCGCCTGCAGCCAGATGCTCTGCGTGCCGGGAATGATGATGCAGCGAACGCCCTTGGCAACCTTTTTGCCCTTAAAGACAGCCGCCGCCGCGCGGAGGTCGGAAATTCTGCCGTTGGTGCAGCTGCCGATGACGCACTGGTCGATCTTCACCTCTGTCTCGCCGATTTCATCAACGGTTCTGGTGTTTTCGGGAAGGTGGGGGAAGGACACGGTGGGACGGAGCGTGCTCAGGTCTACGGTGTATTCCGCGTCGTACTCCGCGTCCTCGTCGGCGGTGTATTCCACGGGCGTGCCCTGATATCTGCCGTCACAGTAGGCGCGGGTGATGTCGTCAACGGGGAAGATGCCGTTCTTGGCGCCCGCCTCGATTGCCATATTGGCAATGCACAATCTGTCGTCGATATTCAGGTACTGCAGGCCCTCGCCCGCGAATTCCATGGATTTATAGAGAGCGCCGTCAACGCCGATCTCGCCGATGATGTGCAGGATCACGTCCTTGCCGCTGACATAGCCCTGCGGCTTGCCGACGATATTGAATTTGATAGCGGAGGGAACCTTGAACCATGCCTTGCCGCTGATCATGCCCGCCGCCATATCGGTGGAGCCTACGCCCGTTGAGAACGCGCCGAGCGCGCCGTAGGTGCAGGTGTGGGAGTCCGCGCCGATGCACAGACAGCCGGGACCTACCAGACCTTTTTCGGGGAGCAGGGCATGTTCAATGCCCATCATGCCGACGTCCATAAAGTTTTTGATGTCGTACTTGTCGGCAAAGGTTCTTGTCTGCTTAACCAGCGTCGCCGCCTTGATGTCCTTGTTGGGGGTAAAATGGTCCATGATCATGGCGATTTTGGTGTTGTCAAACACCGCCGTCGCACCGTTCTCCTCGAACACGTTGATGGCGACGGGGGAGGTGACGTCGTTGCCGAGCACCATATCCAGCCTGGCGTTGATCAGCTGACCCGCCTTTACCTCGTCAAGCCCCGCGTGTGCCGCGAGAATTTTCTGGGACATTGTCATACCCATAATAATCACTCCTGTTTTATCAATATATTTATATGTATATGTCGGTTAAACCGTATTGGCTTATGGATCTTATTCCCGATATGCCAGCTTGAACGCCGTCACGCGCTTTCCTTTATAATTAATGATATGTCCCTCGCTCATGATGGCGGGACCGTCCTTGATAAAGCGGTTGGCGCCCTGCACCCATTGGGCGGCGTATTTGTCGGCGATCGCCTTGGTAGTGGTTTCAAAGTGCACGTCTTCACTGATCAGAAAAGCGCAGTAGTCGCTTTTCTTCCGCGCGGCGTCCGCCAGAGCGGCAATAATCTGCCCGTCGTCCTCCAGATCCTTGATGGTCACATAATTGAGCCGCATGTAGTTGAGGTCGTCGGTGCCGCAGGACGGGACAAAGATATTAAAGTAGTTGCCCTTATTGTCGGAACGCTCGTCATAGCTGCCGCTGATTACATGGTCGAGCTTGATCTCCTCCTCCGTGAGGTTGAGGTAGAAATAGTGTTCCGCGCCGCAGGAAGCGTTTTCGGCGTCGTTCCATGTGATGTCTGCGTGGTACCATTCGCCGCCTATCCGCACGCAGTTCCACATGTGGCCGTCGTCCTCGTCCGTGTTGAATTCGGAGGTGCCCTCTACCACGGTGCATTCGATGCCGAGCCTTCGGCAAAGCAGTTGAAACGCGCGGGAATAGCCGTCGCACACCGCCCTGCCCTCTACCAGCGCACCGTAGGCGGAATGCTTCCGCTCTCCCTCGGCGTCATAGGTGCAGTGCTCGGATAAATAGTCGTTGAGGTACAGCTCTATCTCATAATCGCTCGCGTTGTCGGGCGCGCCGCTGACGGCCTTCTTTACCGCCGCCTCCAGCGTTTTTCTGTCCTGCTGCAGGTTGCCGCCCGTTTCGGTGAAATGCAGCTCCACCGTCACGCTGCCGCCGTCCTCGTAGTATTTGTAGCTCGAATTCGGGTCTATCCAAAACACCTCGGGATGGTCGGCGCGAAACGCGCTCAGCGCCATCTGCAAATCATCCTTGCCGGTATCCTTCAGCTGAAAGCGGTCGTCGTCGGCGCTGAACGTATTTCTTTTGATCACGTCATACGCCCGCCGCTGCGCCTCGGTGGGAAGCTTGTCCCTTTGCAGCTCGCTTTCTACCCGTTCGCGGCTTTTCAGCGCCTTCTTTTCCAGCGTCACCTGCGGCAGCTGCAGCTGCGGCTCGCCCATAAACGCGTATTTTCCCTGCAGGGAACAGAACGCGAAAATGCCCGCCGCTGCCGTCAACGCAAGCCCGATGGCGGCTATCAGCGTCTTTTTATTGACTATCACACAATCACCCGATACCCGAAATAAATCATACCTTATTATAATACTGTATTTTTTGTGAAACGTCAATTGCAATTTTTATAAATATGTGCTACAATGCACGCAAGGACGCGGGACTGTTTTTTTCACATATTTTTCCGCAGCTTTCAACAAGAATAATCCAAGGAGCTTTTACCCTTTATGAAACGAAAATCCGTCTATTTTATCGCGCAGGCAGCCATCATAGCCACGCTTTACGCCACGCTCACCGTTCTGCAAAATGTTTTGGTTCCCGGCTCCGCCTCCGCCGCGGTGCAGTTCCGCGTTTCGGAGGTGCTTACCATCCTCGCGCTGTATACGCCCGCCGCTATTCCCGGACTGACGGTGGGCTGCGTTCTCGCCAATATCAGCTCCGTCGCCGTTATCGGCCCCATCGATATGCTCTTCGGTTCGCTGGCAAGCTGCATAGCCGCCGTACTGATGTACATGCTGCGCAGGGTGAGAATCTTCAAGCTGCCGGTTCCCGCCGCGCTGATGCCCGCGCTTGTCAACGGTTTGATCGTCGGCTTTGAAATCGACTTCTTTATCGTGGGGCAGGGGAGCTTTCATTTGGATGACTTTATCCTCCAGGGCGGCTGCGTCGCCCTCGGCGAGCTGGCGGTACTGTTTGTGCTCGGGCTTCCCCTCAGCCGATTGCTGGAGCTCAGGGGCATAGACAAAAAATATCTGCAAATCAAGTAACCCCAGAGGTGTTATCATGGACAGAGAAAAAACAATTGTCCGCACGGGTATGATCGGCGTTCTCGCCAATGTGCTGCTGGCGGCGTTCAAGGCGGTCATCGGCATACTGGCAGGGTCCATCGCCATTACGCTGGACGCCGTCAACAACCTCACTGACGTGCTCTCGTCGGTGATCACCATAATCAGTACCAAGCTGGCGGGCAGACAGCCCGACAAGAAGCATCCCTACGGACACGGCAGGATCGAATATCTCAGCACCGTGACCATTGCCATTATTATTCTGTATGCGGGTATTACCTCGCTGGTGGAATCCATCAAAAAGATCATCACTCCGCAAACGCCCGAATACACCCCCGTCGCGCTGATCATAATCGCCGTCGCGGTTGCGGTGAAGATCGTTCTCGGTCTGTATGTGCGCTCTACCGGCGAGCGCGTCCACTCCGATTCGCTGGTCGCCTCGGGCAAGGACGCCCTGCTCGACGCCGTTATTTCCACCTCCACCTTGGTGGCGGCGGGTATATTCCTGATTTGGGGTATCAGTCTGGAGGCGTGGCTGGCGGCGATCATCTCGCTGATTATTATTCAGTCGGGCTTCGGTATGCTCCGCGAAAGCATTTCCTCCATCCTGGGCGAGCGCGTTGAGGGCGACGTTGCGCGCGCGGTGCGCCAGACCGTTCTCGCGTTTCCCGATGTGAGCGGCGTGTATGACCTGATCCTGCACAACTACGGTCCCGACATTCTCACGGGCTCGGTTCACATTGAGCTGCCCGAGGAGTTCACCGTCAGACAGCTTGACGTGCTGGAGCGGCGTATCACCGAAACCGTTTACGAAAAAACAGGCGTGGCGCTCACAGGCATCAGCGTGTACGCCAGGGGAGTGAACACGCCCTTTTCCGCAAGTGTGTTTGCCGACCTGCGGGATATTAT
>ONEN01000059.1 GCA_900316815.1 uncultured Eubacteriales bacterium
TGGTGCCTGCGGCACATGAATTGCCGCTTTGCGGCATGATGTAAACCATTTTGTTATCAATATTGATTTTCGTTCGGCAGCGAGTGCCCGACAAACCAAGGAAAGGTGATTATCATGAAAAATTTTGACACGATCATTGATGATGTAAGAGAGAACGCGAAAGCGGCCGCATCGGTTGTATCCAAGCAGGCTGCCAGACTGTATGACGCCTCCAAGCACAGAATCTCCGCAGAGGGCATCAAGCGCTCCATCGGCAAAAAGCTGATTGAGCTGGGCAAGCTGACCTATAAGGCTACCACGCAGAATCTGGATCTCTCCGAGGAGATCGCTAAGGTAGTAGAGGAAATCACCGTTCTCAAGCAGAACCTCGCCCTTGTGAACGCGCACATCGCGTCCATTAAGAACCAGAAAATCTGCCCCGAGTGTGAAAACAAGGTGAGCAAGGAATCCGTTTTCTGCAACATCTGCGGCTACAAGTTCGACGAAGAGCCCGAGGCTGTTGAGGAAGAAACGGCCGCTCCCGCAGAGGAGGAGAAGAAGGAAGCCGCCGAGGAAGCCGTAAAGGCGCCCGCTCCCGACGATATCGTCGTGGCTGCGAAGGAAGCGGTTGAGGAAATTTCCGAGGACGCGGAGGATGTGCTGGCGGAGGCTGAAAAGGCCGAAAAAGCGGAGTAATTCCCGTTATATCCATTAATTGAATCGATAATCCAGAGGGGCGGCAGTTAATGACGCCCCTTAACGCTGAATAGGTGGTTTAATTTGAGAAAAGCTTATAACGCGGTAAAAAACTTTGATCAGGACGTATCCTCTTCCTTTATCAAAGGCGCCGCCATACTGACGATCAGCATGATCATCGTCAAGGTATTCGGACTCCTGAACAAAATCATCCTGGTAAGGATACTGACCAACTACGGCATCGACGGCATGGCGTCGTTCGGCATGGGACTCTATGCCAACGCCTACGAGCTCTTTGTCGTTATTTTTACGGTCGCCACGGGCGGCCTGCCCATCGCGATCTCGCGCTTGGTGTCGCAGAACATGACGCAGCGGCGCTATAAGGACGTCAAGCTGATACACAAGATATCCGTGCCCTTTTTCACGATCCTGGGTCTCGTCTGTTTTCTGATCATCGTCGGCGCCAGCGTTCCCTATACGCAGTTCGTCATCAAGTCCCGTTACGCTGTCTACGGTATGGTGTGCCTGGCGCCCACCGTGTTCTTCGGCTGTCTTGCCTCCGCCTACCGCGGCTATTACGAGGGACAGCGCAACATGGTTCCCACAGCCGTTTCCGAGATCATCGAGGCGGTTGTCAAGCTGGTAGTCGGTTCCGCGCTCGCCTACGCGATCCTCGTGTGGGGCATGGAATCCAACAACGCTACCCACTCCTTCCTCTGGATGCATTTCAGCAGTCAGGAGGAAGCCAATCATACGATCCTCGCGTTCTCCGTCGCGGGCGCGATTATCGGCATTTCACTGAGCAGTATGCTCTCGTGGCTGTATTATTTCCTGAAATTCAAGCTGCAGGGCGACGGCATTCCCAGGGAGTATTACGAAAACTCCGTTGACGCCCGCGAGAAGCGCGAAACCTTTATGATGATCATCAAGACCGCGCTGCCCATCGCGGCGGGCACGCTGGTCATGAGTCTCGGCTCCTGGGTCGATTCCGTCATCATCCAGAACGTGCTGCTCAACCTCGCGCAGACGCACGGACGCGAGCTGTCGGCGCAGTACGGTTCCTTCTATCCGCACGATTCCTTCCGCGGCGAGCACATAACCATTCACACCAACCTGTGGGGCTGCTATTCCAACGCCCTCACGCTGATGCAGCTTGTCACCGCGGTAACCCAGGTGTTCGGTTCCTCCGCCATGCCCAACGTGACGAGCGCGTGGACAAAGGGCGACAAGCGCGAGCTGCGGCAGTCCATCAACACCGTTCTGAAAATGACGATGATGTTTACCCTGCCCATGTCCTTCGGTCTGTGCGTGCTGTCGCACCCCGTGATGGAGCTGGTTTACGGCAGGAGCCGCGAGATCGTGGAGATCGGCGGCAACGTGCTCACCGTCATGGGCGTCACCACGATATTCACCGCCATCATCACGCCGATCTGCTCCATGATCAACGGCATCGGCAGGGTGAAGATCCCCATGATCCTCTACACCGTCTGTATGCTCGTCAAGATCGGCACCTCGTGGATCTTCGTCAGCATTCCCTCCATCAATATCCAGGGCGCCACGGCAGGCTCGCTGGTGTCCTACGCGCTCATCTGCTTCATCGGTATGTTCCTGCTGATCAAATACAGCGGCGTGATGCCCGACTTCTTCAGCACCACCGTCAAGCCCCTGATCGGCGCGGTGTGCAGCTCGGCTGCGGCGTTTGTTTCCTACAGACTGCTGTCGCATAACTTCACGGCGGCGTCTGTCTGCGTGAGCGTGCTGGTTGTGCTGCTGGTGGCGGCGCTGGTGTATTTCATCGGCCATATTCTTTCGGGCACCACGCCCGTCGGCAGACATTTCCGGGGAGAGGGAAATCGCCTGCACAGGGTGATCGCCGCTGCGGTATCCGTTGTAGTCGGCGTTGCCGCGGGATTCTTGTCCTTCCGTCTGGCGGGTATGCTGCCTCCGGGCTTCTTCAGCCGCGTGTCCACGATTTTTGCGGTATTATGCGCTGTAATTGTGTATGTGGCAGTTTTACTAATAATTCGTACGTTTAGTACAGAAGAAGTCAAATTTCTTCCAAAAGGCGAAAAAATCGCAAAAACACTTGAAAAATTACACTTAATTGGTTAAAATAATATGCGGCATTTGAGAAAGCGTCAGAGACATATTTCGCTGCCCTTGTTTCCTTTCAGAACTGCCGCCGCGAGGTTCGCGGGGCAGACAAATAGGAACAGAATGAACTGTAATCGGAGCTGACAAGACGATGAAATATCCGCAGAAAGAACAGTATGATTTTAACGACCTGATGGAGATTGTGAAGATCCTCCGCGCCCCGGGCGGCTGCCCTTGGGACATGGCGCAGACGCATCAGTCTATCCGCTCCAATTTCATTGAGGAAACCTACGAGGCGATCGAGGCCATCGACAACGGCGACACCGCGCTCCTCCGCGAGGAGCTGGGCGACGTGCTGCTGCAGGTGGCGCTCCACGCCGAGATGGAGAGGGAAGCGGGCGCGTTCGATATGAACGACGTCTGCAGCGACCTCTGCCAAAAGCTGATCGTGCGCCATCCGCATGTGTTCGGCGATAAGAAGGCGGACGATGAAAAAGACGCCCTGCAAAACTGGAACGCCGTCAAAATGAAGACCAAGAACCAGAAAACCCAGACCGAGGCGATGGAGAGCGTCTGCCGCGCCCTTCCCGCGCTGATGCGCAGTGAGAAGATACAGCGCAAGTCGGCGAAGGTCGGCTTTGACTGGGATGCGGTGGACGGCGCGCTCGACAAGCTGTATGAAGAATACAACGAGCTGCGTGTTGCCATTGCTCACGGCAGCGTCGAGAATCAGACCGAAGAGCTGGGCGACCTGCTGTTTTCGGCGGTCAACGTATCGCGCTTCCTCGGCATTAACAGCGAGCAGGCTCTTTCTCTTGCCTGCGACAAATATATCAGACGTTTTTCCCTGGTCGAGCAGCTTGCGCAGGAGCGCGGCATCGACATGAAGAATGCGGAGCTGAGTCAACTTGATTCCCTTTGGGAAGAAGTAAAGATAAAACAAAAGGAAACCAATGGAGGTAATTCAAGATGAAAAAGACAGACTTGATTGACGTCATCAAAGAGAACGTCGGTATTTCTAAAAAAGACGCTGAAAAGGCGCTTACAGTCGCGCTCGACGCTATTGTTAACGCGGTTGCGGCAGGAGATAAAGTACAGATTTCAGGCTTCGGCACCTTTGAGCAGCGCCAGAGAAACGCCAGAACAGGCGTAGACCCCAGAACGGGCGAATCCATCAACATTGCCGCCTCCAAGGTTCCCGCCTTCAAGGCAGGCAAGGCGTTCAAGGACATTGTTAACCGGTAATCCGGTGTTGAGCGATAGAGGAAAGAGCCGGTCACGGCTCTTTTTTCGTATGATTTTATCTTATTCGGATTTATTAAATTGATTAACGGGAGAGACAACTATGCGTTTGGATAAATATCTCAAGGTTTCGCGCCTGATCAAGCGGCGCACCGTCGCCAACGAGGCGTGCGACGCGGGCAAGGTGACGGTCAACGGCAAGCCCGCGCGCGCCTCCTACGACGTCAAGGTCGGCGACATTCTCGAAATCACCCTCGGCGCGCGCAGCGTCAGGGTACAGGTCACCGAGGTAAAGGAAACCGTCCGCAAGGAGGACGCGGCAACCATGTACACCTCCGTGTCATAATTCGGGCGGCGCCTCCGTATATATGCTTATAACCATATTACGGAGGTAACGTTATGAGCGACATGCCCAACGGCAAAAAACACACCCTCACGCTGGACAACCGCAAACGGCTGGTGCTGACGGGAGCGGTGGATGTGAGCGGCTTCAACGAAGAGACGATTTCCGTCAAGACGACGGCGGGCTCGCTGCTGATCAAGGGCAGCGGGCTGCACATAGACAGGCTCAATCTGGAGACGGGCGACGTCACGGTGGACGGCACCGTCAACTCCCTGCAGTACAGCGGCAGCGACGGCTCGCGCTCGCGCCTGTCCAGGCTGTTCCGCTAGGGGCGCGCCGTGGAGCTGACGTGGGCGCAGCAAAGCGCCGCCTTCTGCTATTCCATTCTGCTCGGCGCCGCGCTGGGGGTGCTGTACGGAGCGCTCAAGTTCTGGCGGGTCTCCTTCTCGTTGGGAAAAGCGTCGGTGTTCGCGCTCGACGTCGCGTTTATGCTGATGTGGGCGCTCGCCGTGTTCTATTTTTCGCTCGCTTTTTTGCTGGGCTACATCCGGCTTTATGTGTTCGCGGGCAGCCTTTTGGGGTTTGCGCTACAAAGACTCACGCTGGGGCGGCTGCTTGCCCGCGTCTACTGTCCCGCCGTGCGGTTCATACGGGGCGTTTTGCAAAAATTTTGTGTGAAATCGAAAATATTTGCGAAATACCTATTGAAAATTGCCTGCAAGTTATTGTATAATATAGGCAGCGGATTTAAGTGGTTGAAGAGGAAAAAGAGCAAAATACAATTATTTTCTGAAATAAGGAATTGTAATGACAAGAAACGCTTCACAAAAAAACAGAGCGCGCAGAAGAAACAACCGAAGCGCGCGGACATCCGGAACACGGACAAAAGCAGCCGTCAGAACTGCGGGAGCCGAAGAAAAGGAAGGCGGCCCCAAGGTCATTGAACGTCCGAAAAAACAAGGCAGGCTGCGCTATGTCTTGCTTTACCTCGCGGCAATCGGTTTTGTATTTTACGCCGTTATTACCATTATTAACCAGAATGTCAAAATCGCCGAAAAAAGGGCAGAGCTAAGTGAATTGCAGCAGCATATCAATGTTGTTGAAATAGAATCCGATTATCTTGAGAAGGTCCAGAACTACAAAGGGGAGGAGCTTTCCGAGTATATGGAGAAAATCGCCAAGGAGGACCTTGGCTACGTCAGCGAGGGCGAGAGGATTTTTATCAACGTCGCGGGCGACTAAAACGGCGAAAAGTGAAGGGTCACATCGCAGAACAACGAGGGGAAAGTAAAATTTATGGCAATTGAGGTCGGAGCAATTTTAGAAGGCAAGGTTTCCGGAATCACCAAATTCGGCGCGTTTATCGACCTGCCCGAATCAAAAACAGGCATGGTGCATATCTCGGAGGTTGCACCCACCTTTATCACGGAAATCAGCGATTACGTCAAGGTCGGTCAGACGGTCAAGGTGAAGGTGCTTGCCGTCAACGACGGAAAAATCAGTCTGTCGATGAAGCAGGCGCTGCCCAAGGATCAGCAGCGCAAGCCGCAGAAGCAAAAGCAGCAGCGGAGCAGCAACCGCCAGCCCTACAAGCCCGCGCCGCCGGTCACATCGCCGGGCGACTACGAGTGGCAGAGCTCGCGCAAGGCGTCGCCCTCCAGCTTTGAGGACATGATGTCGCGCTTTAAGCAGACCAGCGAGGACAAAATCTCCGATTTGAAGCGCGGCGAGAGCAGGGGCTACAGCCGCCGCGGCAACGGCAACGGCCGCCGCTGAATAACGGAAGCAGCCGTCCGCGAGGTTATCGCGGAACGGAATAAAAAATATATGTGTGAGTCAAAACGCTGAGCCCGCAATCCGAAGAGAAAGCGCTGATTCATTCGTTTGCGCGTCCGCGCCGTCAGTTTGAATCAGCGACGGTTCCGCGCCGCGCGTTCACGCGGCTTGATTCGCGAAACGAATGCAGCCTTGCGCTGCGGGAGGACTGTTATGAATATTACCTACACAGCACGAAAAGTCAACCTGAGAGATAACTTCAAGGAGCGCGTTGAGAAAAAGCTCAGCAAGTTCAAGAAGATTTTTTCCGATGAAGCGGTCGCCCATGTGGTTGTAACGCTGGAGAAAAACCGCCAGACGGTGGAAATTACCATCCGCGACAACAGAATGGTCTATCGCGCCGAGAGCACGCAGTCTGAGATGAACGACGCCCTTGACAGGGTCATCGACATTCTCACGCGTCAGATCCGCAAGAATAAAACGCGTCTGGAGAAGCGCATCAAGTCCGGCGGCATCGAGGCGCTCACTGCCGAGTTGCCCGCGCAGGAGAACGAGGAGCCCGAGGAGGAGTATCAGGTTGTCCGCAAGAAGCAGATCCTGGTAAAACCCATCACCGTGGAGGAAGCGATTCTCGAAATGAACATGATCAACCACGATTTCTATATGTTCATCAACGCCGAGACCGACGAGGTGAACGTGGTATACAAGCGCGCGAACGGCAACTACGGTGTGCTGGAGCCCGCAAGAGATTAACAATTCAGGGGTATCGGTTTTCCGATACCCTCACTTTTTGGAGGAAATATGAAACTGACCTTTTGCGCGCCCTGTATCTTCGGACTGGAGGGCTATTGCGCCAATGAGTTCCGCTTTCTCGGATTGGAGAATGTCCGCGCCGAAAACGGCAGGGTGCTGTTTGACGGCGACTTTGCCGCCATGGCGCGCGCGAACATCAACTCCCGCTATGCCGAGCGTATTCAGATTTTGCTGGCGGAGTTCCGCGCCACCACCTTTGAGCAGCTTTTTGAGGGCGTCAGGCGCATCCGCTGGGCGGACTATATCGGCATGAGCGACGCCTTTCCCGTCAAGGGAAGCTGCCTCAGCTCGCAGCTGATGAGCGTGCCCGACTGTCAGCGTATCATCAAAAAAGCGGTGGCGGCAAGCCTGTCCGGGCGCTACATGCTCTCATGGTTTGAGGAAACGGGCGCGGTACATCAGATTCAGTTTTTGATCATGAACAACAGGGTCAGCATTCTGCTCGACACCTCGGGCGCGGGACTGCACAAGCGCGGTTACCGCGCGCAGTCAAACGAAGCCCCTATCAAGGAGACCCTTGCCGCCGCCATGGCGGAGTTGGCGGGCGTGCGTCCCGGCCACTTTGTCATCGACCCGATGTGCGGCAGCGGCACCATCCTGATTGAAGCCGCCATGAAGGCGCTGAAAATCGCGCCGGGGCTGAACCGATGGTTCGCGTCGGAGAAGTGGAGCTGCGTGCCCGATGGCGTCTTTGAGGAGGAGCGCGAGCGGGCGCGGGCTGCCGTTAACCGTGACTGCGCCTTTCACGCGGAGGGCTATGACATTGACCCCGACGCGCTGGCGACCGCGCGTCACAACGCCGAAAAAGCGGGCGTCGCCGACTGCATTTCCTTTGCGCGGCGCGACATCCGCGACTTTGTGCTGCCCGGGGGCTATTGCACCGTCGTCACCAATCCGCCCTACGGCGAGAGGCTGCTCGACCTGAACGCCGCGGAGGAGCTGTACAAAATCATGGGGGAGAAGTTCGCCCGCGAGAAGGGCAAGCGCTACGCTGTTATCACGCCCGATGATGATTTTGAAAAGCTGTTCGGCAGAAAGGCGGACAAGCGGCGCAAAACCTACAACGGCACGCTGAAATGCCAGATCTATCTTTTCACATCATACACATAATTCGCTTGACTTTACCACCACTCAAAAGTGTAAAGCGACTGATTATTTCCAAGCTTCAATAAACAAAGGGGACGTGTCTGCGGGCGCGTCCCTGTTTTTCACGATATAGGAAACTTCTCTACCCCGCCGTTGATGAACGCATTGAAAGAAGAACGTTTCTATAGGAGAGAGCGCGCGCCCACAGGCGCTTTTTCAGAATAAAATAGATGCGTAAGCCTTTACAAACGCTATCGCTTGTGATAAAATGATATCTGTTGAAATATGCAAACAAATATTTGATAATGGAGGAATCACCCTATGGAAACGTACAAAAAGGAATTTATCGAGTTTATGGTTGACTGCAACGTGCTCAGGTTCGGCGATTTTGTCACCAAGAGCGGCAGAAAGACTCCGTTTTTTGTCAACACGGGCTTTTATCGCACGGGCGCGCAGCTCAGAAGGCTCGGCGCCTACTATGCCGAGGCGATCAATAACAGCTTCGGTCTTGATTTCGACGTGCTTTTCGGTCCTGCCTATAAGGGCATCCCGCTTTCGGTTGCGGCGACCATCGCTATCAGTGAAAAATTCGATACGGATATCCGCTACTGCTCCAACCGCAAGGAGGCCAAGGATCACGGCGACAAGGGCATTCTGCTCGGAAGCCCCATCAACGACGGCGACAGGGTAGTTATCATCGAGGACGTGACCACCGCAGGCACCTCAATCGAGGAAACTCTGCCCATCATTCGCGCGCAGGGCGAGGTAGAGCCCATAGGTCTGGTCGTTTCGGTAGACCGCATGGAGCGCGGCAAGGGCGACAAGAGCGCGCTCGCCGAGATCGAGGAGAAATACGGACTCAAGACCGCGGCAATCGTAACCATGGCGGAGGTCGTTGAGCACCTCTATAACCACGAATACAAGGGAAGAGTAGTCATCGACGACGCTCTCAAGGCGTCTATCGACGCTTATTACGAGCAATACGGGGTAAAATAAAGATCGACAGCCGAAAATCGGCTTGAGTGGGGTAGTAGCTATGGCGGAGAAAAAAGCTAACGTACACA
>ONEN01000198.1:0-2999 GCA_900316815.1 uncultured Eubacteriales bacterium
ATATCCATGGGGATATCGATGAGAACAGGACCCTTTCGTCCCGTGGAAGCGATATGGAACGCCTCCTTGAAAATGCGCGGCAGATCCTCTGTCTTGCTGACGATGTAGCTGTGCTTGACAAACGGCTCGCACGCGCCCGTGATGTCCGCCTCCTGAAAGACGTCTCTGCCCAGCAGGTCGCTTCTTACCTGACCGGTAATGGCGATCATCGGAACCGAATCCGCATAGGCGGTGGCAATGCCGGTAATCAAATTGGTCGCGCCGGGGCCCGAGGTGGCAACGCAAACGCCGGGAAGGCCGCTGCAGCGGGAATAGCCGCTTGCCGCATGCGCCGCGTTCTGCTCCTGACGCACCAGAACGTGTTGAATGGAAGAATCATAGAGCTTGTCATAGAACGGGCAAATCGTCGCGCCGGGGTAGCCAAATACGACCTTAACGCCCTCCGCTTCCAGACATCTCACCATAATCTCTGCGCCGCTGATCACAGTGTTATTCCCTCCTTTGGTATACTAATCCATAATCCGTAACGTATATTATACAACAAACCCCCGCAAATGTAAAGTGTTTTATTTTCAATTTTCCAAGCGCCGTTTAGCAAAAACTTAACCGTCATGCCCGCGTGCGCCGAGGGCGCTTTACCCGCGCAACTAACGTTTTATATAAACTTAGCCATCATGCACGCGTTATAAGGCGGCGTTTGTCCGACGTTTTTGCTAAACCGTTTTTTCCAAAGCCGCACCGGGAGGCGCGACACGCGCCCGCGTGCGCCGAGGGCGCTTTACCCGCGCAAGCGACGTTTAGTTGCAACTTAACCGCTAAGTCTCGCGCTATAGCGCGGCGTTTAGAGAAGGCTTTGCTACATTCACTCTATCCAAAGCCGCACCGGGTGGCGCGACACGCGCCCGCGTGCGCCGGGTGCGGCCGGATAGCAAAAAGGGAAACCTTCCGCTTTGGCGGAGGGCTTCCCTCGTTTCTTTTACGATTTGCTTATCTTATCCTTATTGGTAACGTTCGCAAACGCCGCGCTGCTGCGTTATTCCGCTGCGGGCGCTTGTGCGGGCTTGATTTTCACATAAAAGTTGCCTGTTGCGTTGCCGTCCCTTAAGCTGCACTTGATAATGTAGACAGTGTCCGAATTGACCGTGTAGGTGTGGTCGAAGGTTTTTCCTTCGACGCTGGTGTCGGGTGTTATTTCGTGCATACCCTCGTCATACAGACAGCCCACTGCGTCACAGCTATTGTCGGAATAGAACCGCAGCCTCGTGTTGCTGCCGGACTCGATTTTAAAATACCACACATCGCCCGCCTTATCAATCTTGATAACACGGTCGGTGTCCGGCGCAAGTGCGGCATAGGCAATGGTGAATTCCTTGGTGACCGAGCCCTCGCAGTTGTTGATGCCCGTTACGATCACCTTGCCTGTACCTACGTTGACGTTGTCCTCATATGCTACCGTATAATCTTTTTTCTCGACAAGCGTTTTCTCTCCGTCCCTGACGGTTACAGCGGGACGGCGCTCCTTGCCGTTGAACGCAAAGGAGTCCATCCTCAGCTCAACGTCACACGCGGAAATCGGCGTCGCGGCAGCCTCAAAAATAACGGAATAGCTGCCCTCGGCAATCGTATCATCCCCGAACTTGCAGGTCAGAATATAGGCGCCCGCGTTTACCTTGCAGAGGCTGCTGACGTTGTTGTCCCCGACGTCCTCTTGGTAGGGTTGGATCGGGTTCTTCTCTGCGTCATCCTTGTCATACAGACAGCCGACGGTTTGGCTGCTGCTGTTTGCGGAAGAGAAACGGAACCAACCGCCGCTCTCAAGCGTGATCTTGAAGTACCTTGTGTCGCCCGCCTCGGTGACGTCAACGGTCTTTCTCGCGCTCAGCGCCATAGTTTCATAGTCAATGCTGAAGGTCTCGCTGACCTCACCATCGTAATTATTGATACCCGTAACGGTAACGCTGCCTTCGCCCTCTTCCGTGTTATTCTGATATGTCACCGTGTAATCCTTGTCTTGGATAAGGGTCGCATATCTGTCCCTGACGGTCACAGCGGGACAATGCTCCTTGCCGTTATAGAAGAAGGAAGTCTTGTCAAGGGTGACGGTGCAGCCGGAAATCGGTCTGATGACCCTGTCAAGCTTCACCTGATAGCTGCCCTTATCGGCGGAGCCGTAAAGCTTGCAGGCGTAAATATAGGTGGTATTCGCCGAAAGCAAACGGGTCATAGAGAAATTATGACCGTCGCCGCTTTCGTCGTCGGATTGGATCAGATTCAGGTTCTCGTCATACAGATAACCGCAGGTGTCGCAGTCGCCCGCAGAACAGAATTTTATCCGCATGTCGGTCTCGGGCACGAACTTAAAGTATCTGGTGTCATCCGCTGTGCTGACGCTGACAGTCCTTCTGCTGTTCAATGCGATATTGGCATAGGCGATTCCGAAGGTATTTTCAACGGAACCGGTGTAAACGCCCTTGCCTGTCACGGTGACCTTGCCCGTGCCGACGCTGACGTTATCCTCATATTTCACCGTGTAATCGGTGTCCTTTTTCAGTTGTTTGCCGCCGTCCTCCACGGTAACGGCGGGATACCGCGCCCGGCCGTTGAAGATAACGGTCGCGGGATCAACGGTAACTTTGCAGTTTGCCACCGGCTTGACATCAGGCTCCACAATAATATAATATTCGCCTTCGGCTTTTTCGGCGCTGAACTCGCAGGAAACAATATAGGCGGTATTCGCTTTCACGCTGTAGGTAATGTAAAAGTTATCGCCGCTGTCGGATCGCAGCTCCTTCCTATCGGCGTCGTACAGACGGCCGCATGTACCCTTGCCGTTCGTGGAGCGGAACCGGATACCCATATCGGCGGAAGGTACAAATTTGAAATAGCGCACCTTGCCTGCCACAGCTTTAATGACCCTCTTGTCGTTCAGCGCAATGTTGGCATACGCGATGGTAAAGGGCTTGGTGACGGAGCCCGTATATGCTCCCATGGCCCTGACA
>ONEN01000198.1:3053-6591 GCA_900316815.1 uncultured Eubacteriales bacterium
CTGACCGTTGTAAATAAAGAAGCTGTCCTTGAGGGTAACGGCGCAGTCGGCAACCGACTTGGTACCGGACGTCAGCTTCACCTTGAACGAGCCCGCAGCGGAGGAATAGAAGTGTCTGCACGAAACATAGTAAGTAGTATTCGCTTTTACTGCATAGGTAATATCGAAGTTGCGGTCCTCGCCGCTGTCATCGTCCGTCTTCAGCATATTCAGCTTATCATCGTACAGACTGCCGACCGTGTCGCAGCTGCCCGTGGAATAGAACCGAACCGTCATATCCGTATCGGGGACAAACGCAAAATACCGGATGTCGCCCGCTACCTTGATGTTGACGTCTCTCTCGGTATCCGGCGCAAGGTTGACGTTGACGATTTGAAAGGCTTCGGTAACGGAGCCGCTGTATTCGCCGATACCCGTCACGATGACCCTGCCCGTACCCGCAAAGACGTTATCTCTGTACACAACACGGTAATCCTTGTTTTTGGTCAGGGTGACGGAGCCGTCCGTAACCGTGACGGCGGGATGTCTTGCCTTGCCGTTGAAGTAGAAGGATGTTTGATTGAGGGAAACGGTGCAATCGGAAACGGATTTGCCGGAAATCGTCTCAGTCTGCGTTTCGGCTGCCGCTGACGGCTCCTGCTCCGCTGTCTCACTGCCATCCTCCCCGTCGCTTCCGACCGCGGCCGTCTCCACGGCAGCGGCAGGCGCGTCTGCAGAAGCCGCCTGCGCCGGAACAGCACACAGCAGACCTGCGTTGAGCAGCAGCGCCAGCATGGCGGATACTGTCCTTCGAATTAATTTTTTCATAATGTTTGACCTCCCGGAATGATGATTTTCCTGATATTCAATTAAAAGCTTTAATTTGTACTGTCAACAAGCATTAAAATTTTTAATTGAATACCGTTCATGGGCGGACTGACCGCCGTAACGGTCAATCCGCCTTTGAATATTACAATCTTTTAGAGCCGCGCCTCTGCGCGTATACCGGTATACTATTACAGCGTTACGGAGCGCTCGCCGCAGCTTCCGCCGCATCGCCTGCAGCGGCAACCACAGCGCCAAAGGAAGCTTCTTCCGCTTTGTCCGCTTCGTTTGCTTCGGCAGCTTCAGCCGCTTCATTTACAACGGGAGCCGGCTCGCTCACCTCGACAATCGCGTTAACTGCCGTTTCTTCGTCGGCCAACCGTTCAAGGTCAACTCCGTTCGCGGCGTTGTTCTTGATTTTCACATAGAAGCTGCCCGTTGCGGAGGAGCCGAACAGCTTGCACGCTACAATGTAGGTGGTGTTCGCCGTTACATAATAGGTCATGCTGAAGTTCTGATTTTCGCCGCCGTCGTCGTCCGACTTGAGCAGCTGGGTCATATCTGCGTTATACAGATAGCCGTAGGTGTCGTTGCTGCCTGCGGAATAGAACCTGATGGTCATGTTGGAGGACGGCACAAACTTAAAGTAGCGCACGTCGCCCGCCGTACCGATGTTGACAACCTGGTCGGTATTCAGCGCGAGGTTGGAATACGCGATCGTGAAGGTTTTGGTGACCGTGCCCGAATAGTTGCCGATGCCCGTGATAATCGCCTTGCCTGTGCCGACGTTGACATTATCTTCATACCGCACCGTGTAATCGGTGTTCTTGGTCAGTGCAGCGGAACCGTCCTTGACGGTAACGGCGGGACAACGTTCCTTGCCGTTGAAAGCGAAGGAAGTTGTGCCGAGCGTAATGGTGCAGCCGGAAATCGGCTTGGTATCACGCACCAGCTTCACATAGAAGCTGCCTGTTGCGGAAGCGTTGTAGAGCTTGCACGCGACAACATAGGTAGTATTCGCTTCTACGTTGTAGGTAATGTTGAAGTTCTGGTCGGCGCCGCTGTCATCATCTGACGACAGAAGGTTCAGACCCGCGCTGTACAGATAGCCGTAGGTGTCACAGCTGCCCGTGGAATAGAACCTGATCTTCATGTTGGAGGACGGTACGAATTTGAAGTAACGCATGTCGCCCGCCGTGGTGACCTTGATAACCTGATCGGTGTTCATCGCAAGGTTGGCGTAAGCGATGGTAAAGGTCTTCGTAACGGAGCCTGAATATCCTGCGTCCTCGATGCCTGTGATGATCACTCTTGCCGTGCCGACGTTGGTGTTATTCTCATACCTCACCGTGTAGTGGGTGTTTTTGACCAGGGTGGTGCTGCCGTCCTTGACAATAACGGCGGGAGTACGCGCCTTGTTGTTGAAGATATAAGAGGTCGTGTTGAGTGTAATGGTGCATTCGGAAATCGGCTTGGTGTAGCGCTTGAGCTTCACATAGAAGTTGCCCGTCGCGGTGGAGCTGCAAAGCCTGCACGCTACAACATAGGTGGTGTTCGCCGTCACCGAATAGGTAATGCTGAAGTTATTGTTTTCACCGCTGTCGTCGTTTGATGCCAGCTGACTCAGGCTCGCGTTGTACAGATAGCCGTAGGTGTCGCAGCTGCCCGTGGAATAGAATCTGATTATCATATTGGCAGTGGGCACAAACTTGAAGTACCGCATATCGCCCGCCGTGGTAATCTTGATGACCTGGTCGGTGTTCATCGCAAGATTCGCGTACGAAATGGTGAAGGGCTTGGTAATAGCCCCCGCGTAAGTGTTGATACCGCTGATGATCGCTCTGGCCGTGCCGACGTTTACGTTGTTCTCATACGTCACCGTGTAATCCTTATTCTTTTCCAGAGTCGTGGAGCCGTCCTTCACCGTAACGGCAGGGCGGCGTTCCTTTCCGTTATAGGTGAAGGACGTCGGATTAAGCGTAACGGTGCAGCCGGAAATCGGCTTGGCATTGCGTGTGATCTTTACATAGAAGTTACCCGTCGCGGAGGAGCTGCAAAGCCTGCACGCTACAACATAGGTGGTGTTGGCCTGCACCGAGTAGGTGATCTTGAAGTTATTGTTTTCACCGCCGTCGTCGTTTGACGCCAGCTGATTCAGGCTCGCGTTATACAGATAGCCGTAGGTGTCGCAGCTGCCCGTGGAGAAGAATTTGATTTCCATATTGGCAGTGGGCACAAACTTGAAGTACCGCATGTCGCCCGCCGTGAGCCTGAATATCCCGCGCTCTCAATGCCCGTGACGATGGCTCTGCCCGTACCGACGTTGACATTATTCTCATACTTCACCGTGTAGTGGCTGTTTTTGGTCAGGGTGGTGCTGCCGTCCTTGACGGTAACGGCGGGAGTACGCGCCTTGTTGTTGAAGATATAGGACGTCGTATTGAGCGTAACGGTGCAGTCGGAAATCGGCTTGGTGCTGCGCTTGATCTTCACATAGAAGTTGCCCGTCGAGGAGGAATTGAAAAGCTTGCACGCCACCACATAGGTGGTGTTCGCCGTAACGGAATAGGTAATGCTGAAGTTATGGTCTTCGCCGCCGTCGTCGTTTGACGCCAGCTGATTCAGGCTCGCGTTGTACAGATAGCCGTAGGTGTCGCAGCTGCCCGTGGAGAAGAATTTGATTTCCATATTGGCAGTGGGCACAAACTTGAAGTACCGCATGTCGCCCGCCGTG